>NZ_JAGHQV010000032.1:0-76049 GCF_017744175.1 Thalassotalea sp. G20_0
ACGGCTCGTCTCTTCCAGCTTCAGTGGATGTTAACCGGGATACAGTATCTGCGGTTGCTGAGGAGGAAGGTGACTGCATGGTTTGTTTGGAGGTCCTCCCTGTTTCCAATTGGAGAATCGTTTGGGGATGACAACAATAGAGTACGACCTTGTCAGCCCGGTAAAGTTCCAGGCAACCGGTATCAGAGAAGCCTGACCTGTTTTGTCAGGCAGCCTGGCTGTGGGATGTGTTACTGGATAGCGCAACGCTGCAGCTATACACGTCAACTGCCACAAACTGAAAACTGACGTATTCATAATTTCTGAAAACATAAGAGAGCCAGCAGCTTTCACTGCTAAGAAAAATCACTATCACCACCCTGAAAATTCTGACTATCTTGCCAAATCATGATGTGTCAAAAGCTATCTTCTGTGCTTTAGCACCATGGGCAATGGCTTTAAACAAACTGTCCCAGCTATCAATCATTAACGTGAGAAAGTTGAGGCCTTCCATAAAACACTGAAATCGAATGCTTCAATGGCCAAGTCGCCGGCGCATACGTTGAGAACGCAGTGTAGTCATATCTTTCTTTCAATCTACTCCGCCTTCAGGCTGGAAGTACTGTCATTGAAAATAAAGCTGAATCACTTCCAGCTTAGAGCCAAAATCTATATGGCCGGGCTGAAAGCTTCATTGAGGCAACTGAGAGAATTGTCAGCTGCGTAACTTGAGTGAATAATTGTTTGCTGAAACCCGGGGCAGGTGCTCAAAGATTGGTCACAATCCTGATTTTTTCCGGTACAATACCCGGCGCTAACAACAGCTGGAAACAAACAAACGATGACATACAGGGTGGCCATTAACGGGTATGGGCGAATCGGCCAGTGCGTGCTGCGTGCACTCTATGAAAATGGCTTTCGTGATCATCCTGCGCATGGTATGGAAGTAGTTGCCATCAATGAGCTGGCCAATATCGACACGCTGACCTACCTGACGCGCTACGATACCACCCATGGCCGATTTCCGGGACAGGTGTCGGCAGACGATAGCCACCTGTTTATCGGCGATGACCGCATTCGGGTGTTTAACCAGCCGGATCCACGGGAAATCAACTGGCAAGACCTGAACATCGACCTGCTACTGGAATGCTCAGGCTCGTTTAATGATCGGGCTACCGCAAATCTTCATATTGAACGGGGTGCTCCCCGCCTGCTCTTTTCCCAGCCAGCAAAACCGGACGTGGATGCAACCATCGTATACGGTATCAATGAACAGCAGTTAAATGCTGAGCACCGTATTGTTTCCAGTGCATCCTGTACCACTAACTGCATTGTGCCTGTGCTCAAAACATTAAACGATGCCCTCGGGATTGACTATGGCTCCATGACCACCATCCATTCCGCCATGAATGATCAGCCGGTTATTGATGCCTATCACCAGAACGACCTGCGTCTGACCCGCAGCGCCCTGCACTCCATCATCCCGGTTGATACGGGCCTGGCCAAAGGCATTAACCGTTTGCTGCCTGAACTCAGGGGGCGATTTACAGCCAGTGCCGTTCGGGTTCCCACCATTAATGTTTCCTGTATTGACCTGACGGTTCAGGTCAGCAGAAACACCTCAGCAGCAGAAATCAATCGTATTCTGGAACAGGCCACCTTTGGTCGTCTTGAAGGGATACTGGGTGTTACTAACGAGCCCCACGCCTCGGTGGATTTCAACCATGATGCCCGCTCATGCATCGTTGATGGCACACAAACCCAGGTTTCTGCCAATCGTCTGGTCAGGCTGCTATGCTGGTTTGACAATGAATGGGGGTTTGCCAATCGAATGCTGGATGTTGCGGGTTACTGGTTAGGAATTATCACTGAATAACTTCCTTGTTGGCTCTTTTCGAATTCAAGACTGCTATGCCACCGGCAAATTGACTAATAAAATCAGGTTATTTCGGGACAACTCCTTAATCGTTAACAAATACCACCAAGATGCGTTTTTCTGCCAGATCGTCATTATTTTCGCTGAGGTATACGATATCCTCAGCCTGGTGAATCATTTGACCTTTATAATTGGAAAATATAAACCCCCAATTCCCGCAATTTGTGCCATTTGGGCCATAAGAATAATTCTCTACAGTGCCTTCAACAGGGCGTTTAAATCCCCATTCATCGTCACTCCCTAGTTTGCCAATATTAAGCCCGCCTCCTGAATACTTCACACCCGTTCCGGTTGAGTTGGTATTGTCATTCAATTGTACGACCATGCTTTTTCTGTAGTTATCCCGATGCCATGGCATACCTTTCATCCCTTTTGAGGTAATTAACGGATAACGCAGCAGCTGAATTGTAACTTCTACCGAACGACCCCACCACTGCAACTCATTGGCCATTTTTTCCAATGCATCTGAGCATAGAGCCCTGAGTGCAAGCGATGAAGTAGTAGAGCAGACCTTTTGGAATGCATCCTTGTTTATCAAACGACCATTTTTATCAAACTGAATTGGCTGACGAAAGCATAATGTAGCAAAGAGCCTGGGATTGCCAAACATATTATCCAACTTGATTTTCTCAAATATTTCGCTTGGATTGAGATCTTTGACTCTCAGACGGGTATCCAGAAAACGATTGACAAAATCCGAATTGAAATAAGTCTTGTCGTCTTCTATTTCCTTATTGACCTTCTTTAAAAGAGTTTCAGAAAATACAGAGGAAATGATTCTGAATGTATCGCCAAATTTAATGTCTGTGGCCTGTGTATGTTTTTTTTCACCAGAAAATCCATCAGAATTTCCAGAGGCGGCTGTAAAAGCCGACATCGTTGAGGGGGAAGACAAGTCAGCACGTAACATCGTTATCACTCTTTTGGTCTGATAAGTTCTTTGATCTGATTAAGTTGTTATTAATAGACTGAGTCAAACACATTGATGTTAGAGTTCCCAAAGCACAAAAAGTTCAACAAAAAGTGAATAAACTGGTAATTTCAACCATCCCCAATGATGAAACCCGAGATAATTGCCGTGCTCACATCAGATCACCGGGTAATCCCGCAGAAATTTGCTTTATCACCGATACCTGCCTTTTACTTTGGTGGAAGCTCAGTGTTGGTGTCCTGTAAAGTCTGAAGTCCTGTAACGCCATAAGTTGTCCCCAGCTATCCCCACACCATTAACGTTTTCAAACAACATCCACGATAAATTTTGTGACCCTTTGGAAACTCTTGGATCACCGTTTGATTCAGGTCATAAGAGCGTATCAATGCATACCTGAAGTGTCATTTATGTGCTATTGTCCCCGACGTTTTTTCGCTATTCCCCGGGCAATTTCTTCCAGGCAGGTATTAATAAGTAGCTAACCATATGAAATCACATATTTCTGACTCCTTGTTCAGGCACTCTGCTTCGTTACAACTCCGGTCACATAGCTACGGCTATGCTCCCTCCGTTGTGCCTCGCATAGCACCTGCCCAAGTAGCCAGAAATATGTGAATCCATATGGCCAGCTACTTAAACAATGCTTACCTCTGAGAAACTCAGCCATCAGTGAATATCAAGAGGGCTCCCAATGAACGTTTTAAAAATGACCGACCTGGATCTGGCAGGCAAACGCGTGCTGATCCGCGAAGACCTCAATGTTCCGGTAAAAGACGGCAAGGTCACCAGTGACGCCCGTATTCTGGCGTCTCTGCCAACCATCGAGCAGGCTCTGGCAGCCGGTGCTCATGTAATGGTGACCTCTCACCTGGGCCGCCCAACCGAAGGTGAGTATGACGAGCAGTTCTCCCTGAAACCGGTGGCCGACTATATTGGCGACCTGCTGGGTAAGGAAGTTCGCCTGGTCAAAGACTGGGTTGACGGTGGTTTTGACGTGGCAGCCGGAGAGTTGGTTATTCTGGAAAACTGCCGTTTCAACATCGGCGAAGAGAAAGACGACGAAGCTCTGTCCCGCAAAATGGCCGCCCTGTGTGATATCTACGTAATGGATGCTTTTGGCACCGCACACCGCGCCCAGGCTTCCACCCATGGTGTTGGCAAGTTTGCCGCTGTTGCCTGTGCCGGTCCACTGCTGGCGGCGGAACTGGAAGCTCTGGGCAAGGCTATGGATAAACCGGAGCGCCCGATGACCGCCATCGTTGGTGGTTCCAAGGTTTCTACCAAGCTGACCGTGCTTGAGTCGCTGTCCGGCGTTTGTGACCAGCTGATCGTGGGTGGCGGTATCGCCAACACCTTCCTGGCAGCTGCTGGCAAAAATGTGGGCAAGTCCCTCTACGAAGCAGATCTGATCCCTCAGGCCAAAGCCCTGATGGAAAAGTGTGATATCCCGATGCCAGTGGATGTGGTGTGCGGTAAGAAATTCGATGAGAACGAGACCGCCATCATCAAGTCGGTGGATGAGGTTGAAGATGACGACATGATCTTTGACGTTGGCCCGGAAACCCAGAAGCTGTTTGCCGACGTTCTCACGGCAGCAAAAACCGTCCTGTGGAATGGTCCGGTGGGAGTTTTCGAGTTTGACCAGTTCGGTGAGGGTACCCGTTCACTGTCCATGGCCATTGCCAACTCAGATGCATTCTCCATTGCTGGCGGTGGCGATACCCTGGCCGCTATCGACAAGTACGGCATTAAAGACAAAGTGTCGTACATTTCCACCGGTGGCGGTGCCTTCCTTGAGTTTGTCGAAGGCAAGGTTCTGCCAGCAGTAGCCATGCTCGAAGCAGCAGCCAAGCGCTGATCAAACGATTAACAGAACCGGAAGACATCTTATGTTCTTCCGGTATCTCCCCCGCCATTTCGATCTGCCGATTGCTGTCCAACAGGGCAGCTTGTCACACATCAAGCTGAACTTCGATGTAGCTGGAGTCCGGGACACCTTACAAATCCTGCTGACGCCTGATGTGTCATCATTTTTTGAGCAATCACATGATTCTCATGTTATATACCCTGTATAACTGCCTGCATTTTTTTTCTACTGACTGCCCAATAGCCGTGTACATATGAAACCTTGGGTTATGAGTGATTGAATTCCACGGTGATTCAAGATTGAGGTCCACCCCAAGATTAAACATACGATCAACGTAAACATTCAATCCCAGGTTAAGAGCATCAAAGGCCGTTTCAAAAACACAGTCATCGTCTGCATAGCCCATAATAAAAATGTGCTTGCAACTGATAGAACGTAAATATTCGATCAGTCTCATACGTTGTCCGTTCACCATCAACAGGATATTGTCTTCATCGAAAGCACTTTCCATGTTTTTTCGATAGGAAATATAGTTCTGTGATTGTTCGATAATATGGCGCAATCGATCAATCGTCCTTTGTCCATGCAGAATGATATCAAATATGGGCAATCCTGCTTTCGCCGCTTGTTTGAGAATAGTTTCGTGACTTTTCAGTACCATCTCATTGTGCAGGTTATCCATCGATGGCTCATCCACATCAATCAATAGAATGGCGGGACGAATTCTTTGCAAGAGCAAGATGTTCATTGCATCTAACAAGGTTGTCGAATAGGGCAACATAATCAATAACCCTCATTTTGCGTGTGGGAAGCGGCGATGAGTATAGTTTTCTAATATGCACTGAGCCAATGAATGCAGAACTGCTGATTGAGTATTGTCTGAATAACAGAGTCCTGTAAAATGCTCTCGTAGAGCATCTTCAATAGGCCGTTCTATTGAGTGCAGAAACCACCTGCTGGCGGCGTTAATGTGCTTTTTACTGGCATAGTTCTTGTACTCAGCACATATACTGACTTCTACTGTCGTGCGCTTCCCCCGTTAGATAAAGGTCGTGTTAACTGTACGACAACCCGGCAACTTGCCACATTGGCTGAATGTCTGATGATGAAGTTCACACAGTGCAGGGAGCCGCTTCGAGGCACTCTACCTGCCCGTTGGTTATTTTCAGTAAACGTCGTCAAAAGGATTTGTTATGTCATCTGAACAAACGGCTTTGCAACAGGGATGGTATCTGCTGAAAGCCAAGCACCGGGAAGAGGTTCGTGCCCAGGATAATCTTGAGCACCAGGGCTTTGAGGCCTATTGCCCGCTTATTCAGGAAAAAGGTACTCGCGTTCCCCTGTTTCCAGGCTATCTGTTCATCAGGTTAGACAAGGATACCCTTCCCTCTTTTCACAAAATCCGTTCAACCCGGGGCATTGCCCAGGTTGTCCGGTTCAACAAGATCAGTCAAAAGCTATACAACGAAGGGCGACTTCCTGAAAAGGATATGGGCAGGCTACTGCCCAGGCCGATACCTGATGGTGAGCGGCTGATCGACCAGATTGAGGCATTTGTCTGGAAATACAATGGCCGTATTCCGGATGAGAAGCCAGACTCCGTAAGCTTCAAGGAAGGTGAGTCGGTACTGTATAACAACCCTCTTTTCCGACACCTTGAAAGTACGTTTGTCAAAGGTGTTAAGATGGACCGTGGTGTTATTCTTATCCAGTTCATTGAAAGTCAGCGAACTGACGAAGGCATTGAAGAAAAGATTGTTGCCAGAAAAAAGATAGAAGTTCCCTTAAAGGACCTCCAGAAAGTACCTGAAGAAAGTTAATGGACAAACCCACGCTTATCTCTGATATGCGGCCACTCTCGTATGGCCTGACGCCGTATCCTCACGAACAGGCATACTTTGAGTATTACCGCATTGATCTGGAAAAGCGCCTCCCTGATGTCCAGCATTGCCTGGGGTATATAAACAGCACTGAATACCGCATTGCCTGCCACCTATACACCAGACCTGAAGCCAAAGGCTCGGTATTTCTGCTCCATGGCTACTATGACCATGTCGGCCTGTTTGAGCATGTTATCCACTTCTTTCTGGAAGAAGGTTATAACATTCTGGCCTACGATCTCCCCGGTCACGGGCTTTCCAGTGGCCAACCAGCGACCATTGAAGACTTTGAACACTATCGCCTGGTGCTGGCAGATGTTATGCAGTACTGCACATCAATGCTGCCCGGGCCATGGCTTGCCTACGGTCAGAGCACAGGGGGTGCCATTATTACCGAGCTGTTGCATCACCATACCAGGCAAGGCACGCCTATGCCTTTTGATCAGGTTATCCTGTCTGCTCCACTGGTTCGTCCCTGGTTATGGAAGCTCAGTCGACTCCAGCTCTACCTGGTCCGGCCATTTATTCGCCAGATTCCCAGACAATTCAAAGATAACTGTCGGGATGAAGACTTCCTGAACAGAGCGCACAATGATCCACTGGCACCCACCGTGTTACCCACACAGTGGGTCTCTGCTTTAGACCGCTGGATTCGAAAAATAGAGTCATCCAAAAAGCAAATCCCGTTAAGCCCGCTGATCCTTCAGGGCACGGATGACACCACGGTGGACGGCCCCTATAACATTCAGGCTTTAGGGCAACTATATCGTTCGCCCAAAGTCCTCTGGCTGGAGGGTGCCCGGCATCACCTGCCGAATGAACTTACAGAAACCCGGGCTCAATATATGCAATGGTTATCAAAAGAGATGAATGCCCGGGAGGCTGACTGGAAATAGCACCTGAATTCCTTATCCCATAAAACCCACAGGAAGTCCCAATCAATGAAATACATAGGAGCACACGTCAGTGCGGCCGGTGGTGTCGAAAATGCCCCGGTGAATGCTCATGAATTAGGCGCAACCGCCTTTGCCCTGTTCACCAAAAATCAACGACAGTGGAATGCCAAACCGCTGTCAATGAAGAGCATCGAGTTATTCAGAGAGCGTTGTGAGCAGTACCATTTCACACCGCAACAAATTCTTCCCCACGACAGTTATCTGATCAACCTGGGTCATCCGGAGCAGGAAGCCTTGGAAAAGTCCCGGGTAGCATTTATTGATGAGATGGAGCGGTGTATGCAGCTCGGTCTTGACCGACTGAACTTTCACCCGGGCAGTCACCTGAGAAAAATCGGGATATCGGACTGCCTGAGTAAAATTGCCCAGTCCATCAATATAGCCCTTGAGCAAACGCAGGGCGTGATTGCGGTGATCGAAAATACCGCAGGCCAGGGCAGCAACCTGGGGTGGCAGTTTGCCGAAATCGCCGAAATCATTGATCAGGTGGACGACAAAAGCCGTGTTGGTGTCTGTCTGGATACCTGCCATACCTTTGCTGCCGGTTACGACCTTCGCACACAGGACGCCTGCCAGAAAACGTTTGCCGAGTTCGAGCAGGTCATTGGTTTTCAGTACCTGAAAGGCATGCACCTGAATGACTCCAAAGGTGCACTGGGCTCACGAAAAGACCGGCACCACAGCCTTGGTCAGGGCGAGATTGGCTGGGAGGTGTTCCGCTATATCATGGTTGACAGCCGGTTTGACGGCATTCCCATGGTTCTGGAAACCATTGATGAAACACTCTGGGCGGACGAGATAAAGTCACTGAAAATGATGTCCGGAGCCTATCCGTAATCGAAAGGTACTCCCGCCGAACCAGGAGCCTGTGGTTGTTGTTCCAATGGTGCGGCAGAAATGTTGTGGTTATTGACGGAGTTGTTGGTGGGATTGTTGGCGGCTGATCGCAGCCGCTAAACCATAAGCTCAGATATCTTTCGAAATTGCCATTATTCGACGTGGAAGTTCCCTTGCTTGAGCTTAATTGACTGTTGGCTGATCTTGGCTTGATCATAATCCTGTTGCAAAAGATGAGAGATCATATCCTGCATATGACACAAAGCCTGTTTGGCTTTTTGGGCCGGTTCATTCTGTATAATCAGCCTAGAATGGCCCACTTGAATAGACAGCCTGGGGCTGTCATCTTCATCATCCCACACACTTGGATACTCAAAGCATTCATCCACCTCTTTCTTGGCATCATTCAGTTTGTCTTGTAGGGTGAGGAGAGTAGAAATGACATTTGGTCGTTTGTTTTCATCGGCGAGCGCCTCAACAAAATAATCCAGCTTGCTGTCCAGAATTTTTTCGACAACTTCAGGCGCAATTAATTTTGCTGCACTTTCGGCCTGAAAGCGGGCTGCTTCCGCAACACTCATTTTGAGACAATGGGGATCATTCAAAGAGACCATGAGTTTGTCTCGAGCTTCTATAGCGCGTTCTTTATCTTCGAAGTCAATTGCGAAGCGCAGATCTTTGTAATGCCCGGCAATCACCAGGTAAGTTTTGATATCGTCGGTGGGAACCAAGTAGGTCGTGTGTTTGGTACTAATTGGCAAGTACGGAAAACTTGCTAAATGATATTCGCCAAACTTTGATTCCTTTTTGCGCACCATACTACTAAAAGCCAGCCTTTCCTTTCTGATCTCGTCTTTTTCCTTTTTGGACAGTTCCGGGAATGGACCGCCATCAAGAAAACGATCGAGTTGCGATGGACAGGTTCTTGTCGATGATTCGCTGACAGGCACAATCGAGCTTCTGCCTGCTAAGGAGACTGTCGATGGTTGACCAGTTCCGGATGCGGGCTGACTTGCAAAAGTTGAGGAAGAAATAGCTGGTGAACTGGTATCTTGTACTTTCATACCATTTAATTCACCAGTGATGGCTGTCAGGGCTTGTCCCGTCGGCTGATTGTCAGCACCGAATGGTATTGAGAAACGGATTGGCGAATGACTTCTGCATTCCATGGCAAATTCTCCTATTTTCCACTGATAGTCTTGAGTTTTCGAGCCTCGCTAACCATTTTGACCACGCACCACTGACATTAGTTCCAATGCCGCCATTATCTCCTCCCTATAGAAGGTGCTGCCCAGAGTATGCTGGCAAGTCTTGGCCTGTTGGTATTGCAATGGGGCCGCCCAGGTGGGGCCGCCCAGGTGGGCCGACCAGACATTGTTCTCAATTGAAGAAAATGATGTCTACCGATTGAATGAAAAAAATTAAAACGAACGTTTTTCTAAAAAAAATGTCCAACCATTAACAGTGAGATTTTATCAATCATCACACGGAATCACCCAAAACAGATAACCTGATTTTATTCAATGGAATCATAGAGTTATTTTACAGAAGGAGCTAATCAAACATGGACAGTCAAGCAATGTCAGGCGTGGGAGGGCTCTATTCAGGTTTATTTCCAGACCAGCTACCCCCTGAAAAAGCCCTGTCAGTAGGAATAGAGAACAACAGGAAAAAGTTTAGTGAAGAGCCAGGGACCGGCAAATCTCTGAATCATCGCGCACTCAAAGTAGCCTATGTGGGAATGGGCCCTATTGCCCTTTACAATGCCTTGCAATTGAAGGCAGAGCAGCCTGATTCCAATATAGAAATGTTTGAAAAGAGAGCAGAATACGCTCGAAATCACACAGTTCACATTGATGATCAATGCTTCAGGTCATTGAAGAGTTATGACCATCCGGTGTTAACACAGGGAATGACGCAGCTTAGAGATAAAATCCGCAGGCAGCATGGCCATATCAGTTGTAAAGAGCTTGAAACCGATCTGAAATTAATTGCCCAACGAATGGGCATCACCCTGCACGCTGGCAGTGATTATGAAGTGGTTGCCATTGGTGACGGTAAAGTCACGTTTAAATCAGGAGAAGCCCTGTTTGATGCCCTTGTCTGTGCCGATGGCACACATTCAAAAAGTAGAAAAGCGTTACTGAAAATGGCTGATAATCCCGACTACCAGGGGGAAGATATTTTTTTCTCCGAACTGTCATCAACCGATGAAGATAGTGAGTTTACCGCTAAAAAAGACCTGCAATATCGAGTCAGGGTAAAATACCAGGTCCAGGGTCCAACGAAAAAACTGGCCAGTGGCTGGCTTAATTTTTCCCGCTACGTCTATGCAGCTTTTAAAGTGATGGTATCACCGGTTGAAGAGCGAATTCACCCACTCAATGAAAAGACTAATGAAGTCACCATTGACTTTTTTATTTCAAAAGAAGAGTTTGACAGTCTGTCTGGCTATAACCTTGGCAATGCAGCAAAGCTGTCTGACAGTAAGGTGAGTGATAGCCTGAAAGAAAAAATAAAAAACTGGCAGACGATAAAACATCAATTCTGCCAGGAAACCATCATTGCTGACACGGAAGAATTAACCCCCTATATCCTGTCTATGTTTCATGCCCGACAAGTTCATTGTGTAACACCATCAGGAAAGCTCATCTGCATTGCCGGAGATGCAGCCACATCGCTCCCCTATTACCGCTCGTTGAATAACTTTCTGGTGGTTGGGGCCAAACTTGGCAGAAAACTGGGATCGGCAACCATGTCAGATCTTGCCGAAACAGGAAAAGCCTATGAGCAATACGCCAGCCGCAGGGCTCGTTGGGAAGGCTTTAAAGCCAAACTCAAAAACTTCACAATCAACGTAATGAAAGTCTATTTATGGGTAGGCAATAAAGTACTCTGGCAAATCACTGTCAGGGGCCCGGAAAAGCTGAAGGACCTGAGAAAGACATTACCTGAACGAAAAGTTCACTGGCATCATGCCACTGCAACGTTAACCGTTGGATAACCAGGAGGCTGTCCGAGAATAGACTCACCTCACAAAACGGAATGTTTATCCTTAATTTTCAGCACCCTCGCCTTGGGATCGCCCGGACGGGCGCTATGCTCGTACCAGACGAGATGCGTGTATGCTTTCAATGTTTATCCGCATTAGTCTGACGTTTGATGGCAGGCTGCCGGTTCTGGTTTCACTGTCAGACATCAATCGGCCGCAAAGAAACCAGTTCCATGCTATCCGCTTTTTTCCCCATAGCAGGTGGGTGGCAGCAAATCGCATCGCTGATACAGGTGATGGGCCGCAGGGCTAACTCTTTGCCTCTTAATCCTTGCCGATAGCCCTGGTACCACTGGTAGCTGGCATACAGGATAATGCCGCCGGTGAGAATGCCTGCGGCTACCCCTCCGGCCAGGCTGGGCACCGGAATGCCTGCATCTACTTCGTCGGTGTTAAGAAGGAGGGATGAAGTATTACCGTTATCGGTTTTGTTAACCGATGAAGAAGCCGGTGGACTGGCCAGCTGTGAACTTGACAGTGATGGCCTTGCATAACGGGTCAATGCTGCAATTGACGGAGCCGTCGAGGAAGTTAATGCACTTTCCAGCTGTGAGTTGGGTAGCGCTGAAGTTGGCGTTGCAGAAGTTGCAGAACTGGCCGACCCTGAAATGGTCTGAGACGACGAAGTAAGTGTACTTTCCAGTTGTGGACTTGTCAGACTCACCGGTAACGATGATTTTGCGCTCGATGAGTAGTTCGGGTAATCGGGGCTGCGCATGGTAGCCGTGGTTGCAGTGCTTTTGACCTGAGTTTCCGAAGATGGATTAAAAAAGTCAGTTGTTGTTTTATTGCTGCCAGTTGTGGTGGCCGTGGTGAGTCGTGTGGGTGGCGCGCCAGTAGCTTTCCTTAGGCAGTTTGCCTTAGGGCAATCAGGATTTTTAGGCTGTTCGTTGACTATGGTGTTACAGGCACGGGTGCGAGTAGATGAACGAGCCTTTTGGCCAGCGGCTATGCCAGCGTGAGCACCCTTGATGGTAGTGTTGCAGGCAGTGGTATCGATGATGCGCACATTGCCACTTTCATCTCCATAGCCAGTGCCCACTGCGGCATAACTATAACCATCCTTTTCGTGAACTGCTGATATCCGACAATCGATAGCGGTTGTCTGGCTAATCATATTGTTCGAGTGCGCGTATTCTCCAAACTCGGCCACAGCAATCGCCGCAGCAGATTCGCTATAGTATTTGTTCCAGGCTTTAATTGTCACATTTCTGGCAGTGGTGTTATGGATCGTGCATTCATGATGGAGATAGGCAGTGGCAACAGCTGCCGGACCTCTGGAGTACAATTCACTATGTTCGGCCAGAGTATGTTGGATCGTGCTTTGCTTACATCTTGCTGTTACGATTCCCGTAGCGGGTCCGTCATCTGTGCCAGAATACCCATTTAATTTAAGAGTGTTATTGATAACAGTAGTATTGCTAATACGGCACTCCTTCGCTGAGGCAACAACTACCGCAATCTTTGGGTCTTGGTTGGACGATCTCTGCGAAAGTATGGTGTTATTGAAGGCATAGGTACCCTCAATAGTTGTGCCTCTTGCCCACCCTGCAACACCACCGGCGTGGACATGTCGCGTGGTGTCGGTCAGCTGGTTATTGGTAAGTTTCGAGTTTTTGACAGTGACTTTATTCTCCATTCTCCCAGCCATCAAGCCAGTGTAGGTCTCACTATACGAATCTCGGTTTGAGTGACTTGCCATGATAGTGCAATTGTCAATCGAATTATTGTCCAGGGACGCGAATCCTCTGGCCTTTCCGGTTAATATTCCTACGGATGCATGGATAATAGGTCGCCGCGTCATTTTAACTGCGCTCATCGTCGAGTGCTTGACTTGGTTACCTTCCAGTTTTGAATTGTCCCTGATCTCTCCCGCCAGCATTCCAATATTCATACCCCAGCCACCTTCTACTAACTTAAAATCAGAATGTTCCACGGTGTTGTTTTTCAACAGCGCATGTCCGCTGGCTTCACAGGCGATTACGCCCTTATTACCTTTAAACTCCCTGTCATTTAAAACTACATCGGCTTTTTCAACCACCACGTCACGTACTATTCCCCCATTTTCCACCTGCTGGAAGAGGCAGTTATTCAGGTTGCTAATGCTCTTGCCGTTACCGTTGTATTCGCCAGTGAAGTGCTGGATGGGCGAGTGGTTGCCGGCATCAATATCAACGGTCTGTTCATACTTACCATCGGGTGGATAGCATGGCTCGTTCCCGATTTTAGCCAGGTCATCATTGCTCTGAACCGGAATCTTTTCGCCCCTGCAGCCCGGCGGGACAGTTGTCGGACTGGTCGGCTGTGAGGTTGGGAAAGTTGAAGGTAAAACAGCTGAACTCGACGATTCTGAAGTTGTTAGCGTTGGCGATAAAGCAGGAGAACTGGCCAGCTGTGAACTTGACGGTGCTGACGGTGGCATTGCAGTACTGGCTGATTGTGAAACTGTCGAAGTCAGTGAACTGGCCGACTGTGGGCTTGACAGACTCGGCGAAGACATTCTGGTCAGTTGTGAAATGGTCGAAGTCGGTGACGCAGACTGTGCACTTGACAGCATGGATAATGACGTTGTCAGACCGGTCGATTCTGACATTACCGAAGCCGACGATGAAGTGCCAACACTTTCCTGATGTGAGCTTGATAGCACTGGCGTTAGCGTTGCAGAACTGGCCAATTCTGAAATTGTCGAAGCCGGCGAAGAAGCCATCGGGCTGACCAGCTGAGAGCTTGACTGACTCGTCGATGGCTTTGCAGAGTGAGTCAATTCTGAATTGATCGGAGACGACGAAGTTAGTGTACTTTCCTCATTTGAACTTGATGGACTCACCGGGAACGATGTTTTTGCACTCGATGGGTAGCTCAGGTAATCAGAGGTGCCTATGGCAATCGGGGTTGCCGTGCTGTTGAGCGGTGTACCCAAATGTGAAGATAAAGGTTCAGTTGTTGCCTGATCACTGAAAGCTTTGGTGGGAACAACAGTACTTTCAGTGGTTAGCATCGCTGTCGAAGCCAATGAACTGGCCGACTGAGGGCTTGATCGACTCAGCGAAGACATTCTGGTCAATTGTGAATTTGTCGAAATTGGTGACGAAAACTGCGCACTTGACAGCATGGATGACGTCGTCAAACCGGTCGATTCTGACATTGCCGAAGCCGACGATGATGAAGTGACGACACTTTCCCCCTGAGAGTTTGACCGCATTGACGTTGGCGTTTCAGAACTGGTCGATGCTGAGGTTGGGGCAGAAGTGCCAGGTGGCTCTTTACTGGTTCCCGGATAGTGGTCTTGCGGCGTCTCGCCCCCACAACCCGGCAGGCTGGCCAGCGCCAGGCAAGCCATGGCCACCTGGTTAATGGTATTGAAATAGCTATCGGCAGGTATGGCTTTCTGGGCCAGACGCAGAGCCAGCTCTTTAGGTTGAATTTTCAGCTGTATCCAAGGGCTATCTGGCGGATCAGTCCGTTGCCCGGGGTCAAAGTCCGGATGAAAGGATTTAGCCACTGACTTGCTGATACTCCAGAATCCCGACCAGACAGAACCCTGCCCAAGGCTATGGCCACTATCAGTGGCAGCCGAATCAGACGGTGGTGTCATGGTTACGCAGGAAGTGAGTACAGGGGTCATGTCATTGCTTCCGGGTTACAGAATTCGGAATACAAATGTAGATGCAAATAATAATGATTGTTTTTTATTTTTTAACAATACCGGGATTACTCTGAGAGCTCTTGTCAGAAATATTCCGGCCTGACAGCGTTTGCTGCCAGCCTGAAGGAAAGTAGTCTGGCGTTTGTTGCGGTGGTTCAGGTTTCACTCTCAAACAGACAGTAGTTCCAGACTATCCCGTGTGTTAGCAGGTGCATGGCAGCCAATCGCATCTTTAATCCGGGTAATGGGCCGCAGGACTAACGCTGCGCCCTTTAACCCCTGCTGATAGCCCTGGTACCACTGGTAGCTGGCATACAGCAAAATGCCGCCAGCGAGAATGCCCGCGGTTACCCCTCCGGCCAGGGCAGGCAACGGAATACCGGCATCAACTTCGTCGGTGTTAAGGGGGAATCCAGTATTGCTGTTATCGGTTGCGTTAACCGATGAAGAAGCCGGAGAACTGGACAGATTCGTCGGTAACGATGTTTTTGCGCTCGGTGAGTCGTTCAGGCAGTTTGTCTCAGCGCAACCAGAGTTCTCCAGCCTGGTTATACCATCAGCCGAACTGGTCAGATTGGTATTACAGGCAAAGGTGCGAGGAAATTCATCAGTCGTGTTGCCAGCGGCTATCCCTGCCCGAAAGCCCCGGATGTCACTGTTGCAGGCAGTGGTATCGTTAATAACTGAGCACCCCCGATTTTTCAAGCCGACGCCCACTGCGGCATAACCTCCGCTTTCGTCAGCCGATATCCGGCAATCAATGGCGGTTGTCTGGCTAATCGTTGTGTCACCCCAGTAGTAACACTCAGCCGTAGCAATCGCTGCAGCGGTGATATTACGTGAGTTACGTGAGTGCTGCCTGGCTGTGATGGTTATATTATTGGCAACGGTGTTACGGATCGTGCAACCATCGGCGTGGGCAGAGGCAACGGCTACGATACCTTTGGAGGACAGTTCAGAATGCTCAGCCAGCGTATTTTTGATTGTGCTCGATTCACAGGTTGCGGTTACGATTCCTGTACGGGGTGGGTCCATCGTACGACCCTGGTACCCTTCGGATTTCAGGTGGTTATTGATCGCGGTGGTATCGCGAATACTGCATCCCAACGCACCGGCAACAATGACCGCAATCTTTGGGTGACTTATGTCGTTTCTCTGCACCTGCAGGGTGTTATTGATGGCACGGGTACCCTCGATCGTTGTTTCTCTCGCATGCCCTGCGACACCTCCTGCAACGACAACTCTCGTGTTGGCTACCAGCTGGTTATTGGTGAGGCTTGAGTTCCTTACAGTGACTTTGCTGTACATTTCTCCAGCCATCAGGCCAGCGGTTAAAAAACGACTGTTGCTGTCTGTGTTACCTGTTGTGAGTCGGCAATTGTCAATCTCGTTGTTGTCCATAGAGACAGCTCCAAGAGCATATCCGGTCAATATTCCTAAAACAGCATGGCGGTAACCGTCTATATCTGCATTCATATTCGAGTACCGGACCAGGTTACCTTCCAGTTTTGCGTTATCCCTGATCTCCCCCGCCAGCATGCCCAGATTAACTGGACCTCTGGCTTGCTGCAGCTTGACATCAGAATATTCCACGGTGTTATTTTTCAACAGCGCGTGTCCGCTGGCTTCACAGGCAACAACGCCCTTATTACCGGCAAAACGCCCGTCATTTATAGTTATATGGGCTTTTTGGACCACCAGGTCACGTACTATTCCTCCGTAGTCAACCTGCAAAAAGAGACAGCTATTCAGGTTGCTAATGCTCTTGCCGTTACCGTTGTACTCACCAGTGAAGTTCAGGATGGGCGAGTGGTTACCGGCATCAATATCAGCGGTCTGTACATACTGACCATTAGATGGATAGCATGGATGATCCTCCCTGCCGATTTTGGCCAGATCAGCCTCACTCTGAACCGGAATCTGCTCACCTCTGCAGCCTGGCGGAACGGTTGAAGCAGCAGTGCCGGGCGGTTCTTTACTGGTTTGGGGATTGCGATCTTGCGGCGTCTGGCCCCAACACCCCGGCAGGCTGGCCAGTGCCAGACAGGCCATGGCCACCTGGTTAATGGTATTGAGATAACTATTGGCGGGGATGGCTTTCTGGACCAGGCGCAGGGCCAGCTCTTTAGGTTGAATCTTCAGCTGTATCCACGGACTATCTGGCTGAACTGGCCGTTGTCCGGGGTCAAAGTCAGGATGAAAAGATTGAGCCACCGTCTTACTGACATTCCAGAAGCCCGGCCAGCCTGAACTTTGCTCCGGGCTATGACCGCCATCCGTGGCAGTGGAATCAGACGACGGCGTCATAGTTACGCAGGAAGTGAGTACAGGGGTCATTGCATTGCTTCCGGGTTTACAGGATTCGGAATACAAATGTAGATTTAACCAGGAATGATTATTCTCTATTTTTAACAGTACCGGGATTACTGAGCGGTCTTGCCAGAAATGTTCCGGGCTGACAGCGTTTGCTGCCAGCCGGAAGGAAGGGAATATCAGAACTGTTTGAGAATCTGCTCAACACTGTCGGTGGCATCACCAAACAGCATACGGCTGTTGTCGCGGAAAAACAGTGGATTCTGAACACCCGCATAACCGGTAGCCATCGAGCGTTTGAAGACGATCACTTCTCCGGCTTCCCAGACCCGCAATACCGGCATGCCGGCAATGGGGCTGTTGGGATCTTCGGCCGCCGCCGGGTTCACCGTGTCGTTGGCACCGATCACCAGAACCGTATCGGTATCGGCAAAGTCATCGTTGATTTCATCCATCTCTTCCACGATGTCATAAGGCACCTTTGCCTCTGCCAGCAATACATTCATATGGCCCGGCAGACGACCGGCCACCGGGTGGATACCAAAACGGACTTTGATCCCACGGTCCCGCAGCTTCTTGACCAGATCACGAACCGGGTGCTGAGCCTGGGCAACCGCCATACCATAGCCAGGCGTGATAATGACACTGGCGGAGTTCTTTAGCTGTTCCGCAACGTCTTCTACGCTGACTTCCGTATACTCACCCTGATCACCACCCTCGACGATTGTCCCCTCTTCGGTACCAAAGCCACCCAGAATCACCGAAATAAACGAACGATTCATGGCTGTGCACATCAGGTAAGAGAGGATGGCACCGGAAGAACCCACCATGGCACCGGTAATGATCAGCAGGTTGTTGCCCAGCATAAAGCCAGTCATGGCCGCCGCCAGACCTGAGTAAGCGTTCAGCATGGAGACCACCACCGGCATATCGGCACCGCCGATACCCAGCACCAGGGTGATACCAAAGGCAAATGCCAGCAGGGTGACCAGCACCAGGGCCAGGATACTGTGCTGCTGTACATAGACAACACCCATCAACACCGCCAGGCCAAGGATAGCCAGGTTGGTCCAGTGCTTACCGGGCAGTGATACCGGACGGCTGGAAATCTTGCCATGAAGCTTCATCGCCGCCACCACTGAGCCACTGAACGTCACTGCACCAATAATAATCCCGATAAAGATTTCCGAGCTGTGAATCAACTGCTCAGCGGACATAACCAGGTCTTTCAACTGACCAGCCAGTGAGTCATTGACTTCCAGCGCACTGGCAAAACCAATCAGTACCGCCGCCAGACCACCAAAGCCGTTCAGAATGGCCACCAGCTGTGGCATCTCCGTCATCTGAACCTTAAGCGCCAGGTAAAGGCCAACACCCGCACCCACCATCATGCAGAGCGTTACCAAAGTAATACCGGCAATATGGGCATGGGCCAGGGTGGCCAGAACGGCCACCACCATCCCGGTGATGCCATAGATATTGCCGTTTTTTGCCGTATCCTGTCGACTAAGCCCGGCAAGGCTCATAACAAACATTAATGCAGCGACCAGATAAGCCGCTACCAGTAATCCTTCAGACATTGCGAGCGACTCCTGTTAATCCAGACGGAACATCTTGAGCATCCGCTGGGTAACAGCGAATCCACCAACAATATTGATAACAGCGACCGTGATGGCGATACCCGACAGTGCAAGTACAATATTGTTGTCACTGCCCATCTGGACCAGACCACCAACCACCACAATGCCGCTGATGGCATTGGTAACACTCATCAATGGCGTATGCAGCGCAGACGTCACATTCCAGATAACGTAATAGCCGACGATGGAAGCGAGGACAAAAACGGTGAAATGTTCCAGGAAACTGCTGGGGGCAGAGTTAGCCACACAACCAAAGAGCACAGCGCCGATAGCCATCAGCACCGGCTTCAGCCAGGGTCTGGCCTTTGCTTCTTGTTCAGGTTCTTTGGCCACAACCGGTTCCGGCCTGGCAGCCGGGGCAGCACTGACTTTCACCGGGGGGGGTGGCCAGGTAATACTGCCGTCACGGATCACGGTCAGCCCCCGGATCACTTCATCATCAAAGTTGATATCAATCTGTCCATCCTTGTTTGGACAGAGCAGTTTCAGCAGATTCACCAGGTTAGTGCCGTACAGTTGCGATGACTGGGTAGGCAGACGACTTGGCAGATCGGTATAACCGATCACTTTTACGCCATGGGCGACAGTGATCTGGTCCTTGACGGTACATGCACAGTTACCACCGGTCTGGGCAGCCAGATCGACAATAACACTGCCGGGCTTCATGGCCTTGACCATATCTTCGGTGATCAGCTTTGGTGCCGGCTTGCCGGGAATAAGCGCTGTGGTGATGATGATATCAACGTCTCTGGCCTGCTCCATAAAGAGTGCCATCTCAGCATCAATAAACGCCTGGCTCATCTCTTTGGCATAACCATCGGAAGAGTCCTGCTCTTCTTCATAATCAAGCTCAAGGAATTCGGCCCCCATACTCTCAACCTGCTCTTTTACTTCAGGCCGGGTATCGAATGCACGCACAATGGCACCCATGCTGCCCGCTGCACCCAGGGCAGCGAGGCCAGCAACACCGGCACCAATGACCAGCACCTTGGCTGGCGGAATTTTACCGGCCGCCGTGATCTGGCCATTAAAGAAGCGGCCAAACTCGTGGGATGCCTCAACCACCGCACGATAGCCACCAATATTGGCCATTGAGCTCAGGGCATCCAGAGACTGTGAGCGCGACAGCCGCGGTACGCTGTCCATTGCCAGAATGTTCACATTACGCTGGCTGAGCTTATTCATCAGCGCTTCATTCTGGGCTGGCCAGATGAAGCTGGCCAGTGTAGCGCCATCTTTTAGCAGTGCAATTTCATCATCAATGGGCGCGTTCACCTTGAGAATAATGTCTGAATTCCAGACCTCATCACGATCAACAACCCGGGCACCAGCCTGAGTAAATGCTTCATCCCCAAAGCTCGCTTTTTCCCCTGCACCTCGTTCAACGACGACGTCAAAACCGAGCTTCTGCAACTTGCCCACTGTATCGGGCGTTGCAGCAACACGATTCTCGTTTTCCTGGACCTCTCCAGGGATCCCTATGCGCATAACGGTCACCGGAAGCTAAATTAATAGACTTTTCATTCAGTGCATCAGCACCCAGCGCTTCTGAACCGGATACAAGGAGCCAGTTCAGAGTGCTACCCCAATCAACAATGCTGGAACTTTTACTGTGAAAACGACCAAGATTCTTACCTGATTTGTACGTTGACAAGATCACAGGAACCGACAACATACGACATCATTCTCACAGCAAAAATTCAGGCATATTGAGCTGTTTCATAAGATGGAAACCCCCTACAGGCAGCCTGTCTCAGAAGCCCTTCTTATAAATCAGGGCACACATAGTAAGTGATTTTTTGACAAAGTGGTAATTAACAACACTTGCTGGCGGGATTACCTATTTACTTATAGCTCGAAAATTCTGGGCAAATGTAATAATCCACAGCCAATCTTGCACAGGCACTATCGGTCAGTGTTGAGTGATGAAATGTTAATTGTGGGTATGAAAGACGGAGAGAATCATCCCAAAAGGACAGGCAAACTGAGAAATAAGGTTGGATTTATAAGGCTACGGTTGTGTAGATCGGCTACCAGACTCCACACCCCACATTGGCCAAAGCAATGCTCTTAGGGTAGACATTAAGCGCCTACTCCCAGCTTCGGGAAGTTGAAGACGGAACCACGAAGGACACGAAGAGCACAAAGAAGAGATTTTCTTTTCCTTCGTGCTCTTCGTGTCCTTCGTGGTTCCATTCAAAAGCCATTGAAAATGGAGGGGTAAGCTTAATGTCCACCCTAAGAAGCAGTGCTCAGGGTAGTAAACACACCCTGAGCCCGTGAACACTTGTGTTTATTCCTGGTCTTCCCATTTCAGGCTGCGTTCTACGGCTTTTTTCCAGCCTTTGTACAACCCTGTGCGCTGTTCATCATCCATCACCGGAGTATAAACACGATCAACGCCTACCTTGTCCTTAAGCTCGTCGATGCTCTTCCAGAAACCAACGGCAAGACCTGCCAGATAAGCGGAACCTGCTGCTGTTGACTCCGTCACCGTTGGACGGACCACTTCCTTATTCAAAATATCTGACTGGAACTGCATCAGGAAGTTATTGGCAACAGCGCCACCATCCACACGCAGCTGTTTCATTTCGATACCGGCATCCTGCTGCATCGCTTCAATCAGATCACGGGACTGATAAGCAATGGCTTCCAGCGTGGCACGCACAATATGGTTACGGTTAGCACCACGGGTCAGACCGAAAATGGCACCACGGGCATAAGGATCCCAGTAGGGCGCTCCCAGACCAACAAAGCCCGGTACTACATATACACCATTGGTGTCTTTTACTTTGCTGGCAAAATATTCGGTATCCGCCGCATCACGGACCAGGCCAAGTTCATCACGAAGCCATTGAACAGAAGCACCACCCATAAAGACAGAACCTTCCAGGGCATAATGCACCTTGCCATCAATACCAAAGGCAATGGTCGTTAAGAGACCATTTTCAGACTTAACAGGGGCCTCACCGGTATTCATCAACAGGAAGCAGCCTGTGCCATAGGTGTTCTTGGCCATGCCTTTCTCATGGCACATCTGGCCAAACAGGGCAGCCTGCTGATCACCTGCCATACCAGCAACTGGAATCCGGGTACCACCTTTACCACCAATGTTGGTCTTGCCATACACTTCCGAGCTGGACTTCACTTCAGGCAGCATACTGCGTGGAATATCCAGCGCCTGCAAAATGGTGTCATCCCACTCCAGACGGTTGATATCAAACAGCATGGTCCGTGAAGCGTTGGTGACATCCGTCACATGGGCGCGGCCATTGGTGAGCTTCCAGGTCAGCCAGGTATCCACGGTACCGAACAACAGGTCACCTTTCTCGGCACTTTCACGCGCACCTTCGACGTTATCAAGAATCCACTTGATTTTTGTGCCAGAGAAATAGGCGTCCAGAACCAGGCCGGTGGTTTCACGGATATGGCTTTCCAGACCGGCTTTTTTTAATTGTTCGCAGATCTCCGTTGTACGACGGCATTGCCATACAATGGCGTTATAGACCGGCTGACCGGTAGTTTTATCCCAGACAACAGTGGTTTCCCGCTGATTGGTAATACCAAGAGCGGCCACCTCGTCCGGGCGAATATTGGTTTTTGCCAGCACCTCGGTCAGAACCGAACTCTGGGTCGCCCAGATCTCCATCGGGTTGTGCTCAACCCAGCCCGGTTGAGGATAATACTGGGTAAACTCCCGCTGAGAAGTACCGACGATGTCACCATCGTGGTTAAAAATAATGGCCCGTGAACTGGTTGTACCCTGATCAAGAGAAACAATGTATTTCTTTTCAGTGGTCATTCTTTTGTCCTTAATTCCTTAGCTGGCAGGGGTATCACCCCTACCTTCTCACAAAAATCGGCTAATAATCGATCAGGCGGTTCTGATTTCACAACCAGGTGTGGCGCACACAGCAGGTTCTACCTGCTTGCCCAGCACATTGATGTAAAGCCATGCGCCGGTCATGGCACCACAGATGGGAGCAACAATCGGTACCCAGAAATAGGGATTGGCTCGTGCCCCCGTCAGCGCCACTTCGCCCCAGCCGGCAAAAAATGCAAAGAGTTTCGGGCCAAAATCCCGTGCCGGGTTCATGGCAAAACCGGTCAGAGGGCCGAAAGATGCCCCGATAACTGCGATAAGAACACCGATAAGAAGGGCGGAAAGTGCGCCGTTGGAAACACCATTATTCTCATCACCAATAGCCAGAATGCCGCCCATCAGCACTGCGGTAATGACGAACTCAACAGCGAAGGCCTGCAGGTTAGTGAGTGACGAGTGTGCATAAGTGGAGAAAATACCCGCTGTGGCCAGACTCTGCTCAGAGCCACGAATCATATTATGGGCCAACTCATAATCAGCGAATAAGCCACTGTACAGGAAGTAAACCAGGGCCGCAGAGCAGAACGCACCCAGCATCTGGGCAATAATAAAGGGAATGACCTTTTGCTTGTTGAAGCCTTTAAAGACCATTAAGGCAAGCGTCACTGCCGGATTCAGGTGAGCACCGGAAATGCCGCCGGTCACATAGATGGCAATGGCAACACCAAGACCCCAGACGATGGATATTTCCCACTGACCGAAATCAACACCGGCCAGAACGAGCGCCGCTACACAACCCGCACCAAAGAAAATAAGGAGCCCGATGCCAATAAACTCGGCAAGACATTCCCCCAGCAATGATTTTCTCATAATGGCTACTTCCACCTGCTTCACGCAGATCAACAATTATTAGTTAAGGCAGTGTCGTAAATACTGAATTCAGCGAATGCCTTGTTGGCGGCGAATTTTTACAAACAACAACAAACATTATCAATCCTGAAAGATTGATATAAATCAATCAATTACCTATAAAGAAAGCCAATTGCGGGAAATACGCACAAAGCGAATCAACTAAACAACATTAATTTTCATGCACCTCATGAACTTCGATTAATCATTAACCACACCCAGAAAATTCTGATGTTCGTTTTTTGTCTGAGCGGATAACTATTCGTGTTTTTTTGTTGATTTGTGTCATTTGCTAAATATTGCCGTTTATTTATAGTGCGCGCCGCGAACATAAACGAACATGTAAGAGCAAATTCAATGAGGCAGATAGAGACCGACGTTGTCATCATCGGCGGGGGCGCGACCGGAGCGGGCGTTCTTCGCGACTGTGCGCAACGGGGAATGCGTGCAATCCTGGTCGAAAAGGATGATATCGCCAACGGCACTACCGGGCGTAACCACGGTCTGCTCCATTCCGGTGCCCGCTACGCAGTGACCGACCCTCACTCTGCCATTGAATGCATCCGTGAAAACCAGATTCTGAGGAAAGTGGCCAGCCACTGTATCGAAGAGACCGGTGGGCTGTTCATCACCCTGCCTGAGGACGAACTCTCCTTTCAGGAAACATTCATTACCGCCTGTACATCTGCGGGTATACAGGCAGAGGCATTAACACCTGCAGATGCCCTGCGCATTGAGCCAAATGTGAACCCCGGGCTACTGGGCGCTGTGCGTGTTCCAGACGGTACCGTAGACCCTTTTCGTTTAACCGCTGCCAATATTCTTGATGCAGAAGAATACGGTGGTCGTCTGCTCAGCTATACCAAAGTCGTTGGCCTGATCATCAACAATGGCCGGGTACGGGGGGTACACTGTATCAAGGTGAAAACTGGTGAGAAAGTGGATATTCATGCCCAGCAGGTGGTGAATGCTGCCGGTATCTGGGGCCAGCAGATTATTGAATACGCAGACCTGGCCATTCGTATGTTCCCGGCTAAAGGTTCGTTATTGATTGTTGATTACCGCATTAATGGCATGGTGATTAACCGTTGTCGTAAACCCTCCGATGCCGACATTCTGGTACCCGGGGACACCATCTCTCTGATTGGTACCACCTCGGAGAAAATCCCCTACCGGGACATCGAGAACATCCGGGTGACCCCCGACGAGGTTGACGTACTGTTAGCTGAGGGCGAGAAACTCTGTCCGATCATGGCCAGGACCCGTGTACTTCGTGCCTATTGCGGTGTTCGCCCGCTGATCTCTCTGGGGGATGACCCATCGGGTCGAAATATCAGCCGGGGGATTGTCTTGCTTGACCACGGTGAAACGGATGCCTTGCCGGGTCTTATTACCATTACCGGCGGAAAGCTGATGACCTACCGGCTGATGGCGGAAATGGCAACGGATGCGGTGGCAAAAAACCTGGGCAACAGCAAACCCTGTGTCACAGCTATACGACCACTGCCCGGAGCTAATGGCAAACACAGCGATATTTACGCCCCTCAGGTTTCTATCCCGGTATCAGGCTCAGCCAAGTACCGCCATGGAGAAAGAGCGGCAAAGTTTCTTGCCAACGACAAAAAGCAGAATGCGGTTATCTGTGAGTGCGAAATGGTCACTCGCGGTGAAATTGAATACGCCGTCCATAATCTCAATGCCAGAGACCTGGTTGACCTTCGTCGTCGGACTCGCATTGGCATGGGGCCTTGCCAGGGAAAAATGTGTGCCTGTCGGGCGGCCGGTATTGTCAGCGAAATAACGCACGACGATAACGGTAAACAAGCGCTGCACAGCGTAGGTGAGTTTATGCAGGAACGCTGGAAGGGAGTCAGGCCGGTGCTGTGGGGTGATGCGATGCGCGAAGCCGATTTGAGCTACTGGCTGTACAACAACCTTCTGGGCTACAGCCAGCTGGAACCCAGTGATCCGGATTCCCACAGTGTCAATCCTGGCGAAGCTGCTGTGCTCCGCGGGGAAGAGTCAAAGGAAGAGGTAGGCCCATGAACTACGACGTTATTGTGATTGGCGGAGGCCTTGCGGGTTTAACCGGCGCAATCCGCTGCGCAGAAGCAGGCTTGAAAACCGTTGTGATCAGTGCTGGAGAGAGCGCCCTGGCCTTTGCCTCCGGTGCTATCGATGTGTTTGGCATTGAACAAGATAATTCTTTCGTGGAATGTCCATTTGCAGCAATCCGTCACCTGCCATCCACCCATCCCTACCAGAAAGTGGGAGCAGCATCTTTACAGCAGGGATTGACATTTTTTACCGAACAAATGGCAGCAGCTGGCATCCAATTGAGCAATTTTGGCCAGCAGAACCATGGTCGTCTGACAGCACTGGGGGCCATTCGCCCAGCCTGGTTGAGCCAGGAAGGTGCTGGCAGCCTGCCGTTGCTGGCTCCTGCCGAAGGCATACGTCGTGTTGCCATCATCAATATTGCAGGCTTTCGTGACTTCCAGCCGGCACTGATGGCCGCAGGTATGAAGCGACATCCCGGATTCTCTGAGGCAGAGTTCATACTGGCGGATATCAAAACAGCAACCCTGAACATTAACACCAGAAATGCCTATGAGCTGCGCTCTCTGGAGTTAGCCCGAACCCTTAAGCGTGACCTGTTCAGCCAGCCTAATGGTATAAACATATTGTCGTCTGCTTTACAGAAGGCAGCCGGTAATGCTGATCTGGTGGTTATACCCTCCGTCCTCGCTGTAGAAGGTGGTAATGAGCTGATCCGTCAACTTGAAACACTGACCGGCCTGCGTATTTGTGAAGTCGCAACCTTGCCGCCATCACTCCCCGGAATGCGCATGGCCTCTGCCCTGAAGCAGCGATTCCGGCAGTTGGGCGGTATGTTCCTGGAAGGTGACCAGGTGCTTTGTGGTTGCTTTGCAGAAAACCGACTGTGCTCGGTGAAGACCAGACTGAACCCCGATATGCCCATATCCGCCAGCCACTTTATTCTGGCAACCGGCAGCTTTTTCAGCCAGGGGCTGGCCAGTGACCGCCATCATCTGTCCGAGCCGGTTTTTGGCCTTGATGTTGATGCACCGGACAGTAGAGATCAGTGGTCAGATCATCGTTTTATGGATGGTAAGCCGCATAATCTCAGCCACTTCGGTATTAACACCAGTGAACAGTTAAACCCGTACCGGAAAGGTCAGAAAATCCATAATCTTTACTGCGCAGGTGCGGTGCTCAATGGTTTCAATCCGGTTCAGGAAGCCAGTTCGGGTGGGGTAGCCATCAGCACCGGCTGGTTTGCTGCAAACAGGATTATTGCAATGATGCCTCAGGCGGAAGAAACATGCTGAACACCATTGATACCAGCTTTGACAGCTGCATTAAATGCACCGTCTGCACAACCCGCTGTCCGGTCGCTGAAGTAAACCCGGACTACCCTGGCCCCAAACAGGCAGGCCCGGACGGGGAGCGTTTACGCATCAAAAACCCGGCACTGTATGATGAAGCATTGCAACACTGCACCAACTGCAAACGCTGTGAAGTTGCCTGTCCGTCGGGTGTTCATGTAGGTACGGTTATTCAACTGGCCAAAGCCCGGCATGGCGGTTTCAAAAAAGGCCCCCGGGAATTTATTCTCAGCCACACCGATATGATGGGGTCACTTTCTACCCCTGCGGCACCTGTCGTCAACATCGCCACACAGCTGAAACCCGTTAAAAAGCTGCTGGATAAAGTGTTTGGAATTGATCAACGACAGACCCTGCCAAAATACACCCATCAAACATTTCGTCGCTGGTTTCAACAGCAGAAGGCGCAGCAGAACCGCTTCGATCGTAAAATCAGTTTCTTCCACGGTTGTTTCACTAACTACAATGACCCCTCCGTTGGCAAACACCTGGTCGCAGTCCTGAATGCCATGAATATCGGTGTCACGCTGTTAAAGAAAGAAAAGTGCTGTGGTGTGCCACTGATAGCCAATGGCTTCTTCGATAAAGCCCGCAAAAATGCCGAACTGAATATGGGGCAGTTTGCCGACTCATTAGCGGACAGTGAATGTGTACTGGCAACAGAACCCAGCTGTGCCATGACACTTCGGGACGAATACCCGGAAGTGCTTCATGTGGATAACCACGCCATCAAAGAACGTATTCTGTTTGCCTCTGCGTTTATTACCAGGGAATTTGCCAAAGGCAATAAGCCGGATATGACGCCCGTTAACCTGAGGGTTGCCTATCACAGCCCCTGCCACCTGATCAAACAGGGTGGCGTGATTCACACCATGGAACTGTTAAACAGTATTCCCGGGCTGGAGGTGATCATGCTGGACCAGAAGTGCTGCGGAATGTCGGGTACCTACGGTTTTAAAAAAGAGAACTATCAAACCTCTCAGAACATTGGCCAGGGTGTCTTTGATCAGATCGAAGCGCTTAATGTGGATTATGTGGTCACTGACTGCGAGTCCTGCAAGATGCAGATAGAAATGAACACCGCTCATAAAGTGCTGCACCCGTTGACCCTCATGGCACAGTCATTAGCATGAGAATTCAAAACTTATGGACGTTCACAAAACGACAAAGCTTGTGCATAAACAGCAACAGATCCCACAGAGCCGACGCCATGAAATGATCATCACCCTGCTCAGGCAGGAAGGCTTTGTGACCACTGAAGCTCTGGTGCAACATTTTAACTGGAGCAGCTCAAGCCAGGAGGCTGTCCGAGAATAGCGCCCGTAGCGAGGATGGCAGAAAATTGAGGATAAAAAGTCGGAAATTTTTAGACCAATTTGCTGCCACCGCAGTAGGGCAGTCTATTCTCGGTCAGCCTCCCAGGGCAGACAACGCTGGTTGTCTGCTAATAAGTTGCCTTGGGATATACTCCCCCAAATAAGCCAGCGCAGCATTGACCCCCTCACGGGCCATAACATCAGTGATATTGCCATACTCCTGATGGGATATTGAATAAACCTTGTCCGCTATTTGCAGCGCAATGGCAAAAATATTGAACCCGGCTGGCAGGGGTGGCAGCTGGTAATACGCTTCGTGACATTTCCGGATTCGACAACCCAGCATATCGTCATGCTGATAGTCAGCATGTAGCAGGGCACCGGGTGTGTACTGTCCAAGAATCAGGTCCCGAACGTATTTGTGCTGTCGGTAGTAGCTCACATACCTGACCTGAAGTTGTCGCATGATATCTGTCCAGTGATGAATTGCACTCTCATCAAGGGGCTGATCCAGAATCGCTTCAAAATCGGTAAAAATGTCCTCCAGTAATGCTTCCAGTATTGCGTCTACTTTGGGGAAAAAGTGATAAACAGAGGATGGAGGCATCCCGGCTTTTTCCGCTACCTGGTACAGTGAAAGTTCATTAATAGCGTTCTCTTCCAACAGTTCCCGGGCAACCGTGAGAATGGTACTTCTCCGCTCAAGACTTCTGGCCTGAGTCTTGCGGGATACTTTGCGCTGTTTGCTTACGACTTCTGTCATGGGAATTCATGCATGAGGAGGGGAGAGTCTGGTATCGAAGTATTGTCATCCTCTTGCACCAAAGTCGCAAGAATAGGCATCACTTGAATTTGGGAACTTAATTCTGACCCGTTTGTCAAAAGACTGTCGTTTTTCAATCATGCTAACAACTGTGGTGTTCACCCTTAATCAGGAGTTTTCATGAGTAATCCCTTCCCATCACTACCATCCGACTCTCACCCTGTTGTCGGAGGTGCTATCAATCAAGTACTGCTTTCGGCAGATCAGGAGGCTTCCTGCCTTCCATCGGCAACCTTCGATTCCAGAAGCACAGCTATTGACTTGCCGGAGCCCGGGAACCTGCGGATGCGGGAGTATTCCGAGCTGGATATTTCAGATACAGAAGGGGATATTTCAGACGCAGAAAAGGAACTGCATGAACGGGCAATCACACCTCTGAAGGATCATATTCTTCAGATGATCTCCAACACTCCCGGCCTCAAGGCGAAAGCCTCCATGGCCAGAGAGGTCGTGACGCTCGTCCGGTCAATACATGAATGTGTGAAAAGTGAAATAAACATGCATCTCTCCTCGGCCTGGCCAGACCTGCAAGCAGTGTCCCGGATTGTCGGTAAGTGGCCAGAGTCCCTGAGGGAGTTGGCAGCCTATGTTCGCTATGGCTGGCCGGTTTTGACGGTTGGTATGTTTTCCAGACAGATCTTGTGCGACTTCAAGTCTGCTACCGATGTCTGTCGTTTATATCATCCTGATTACCCCCGTGCTCATCCGCGTATTCACCCTGATTTCCCCTGGCTTTTTGAACATTTTGATCCAAAGGACTGTGAGTATCTTTCTCAAGAGGAATTTCAACAATCTTTCGGTGAGTTTCCCCGGGAGATTCAGGACCTGGTTAAAAACCCGCCTCCCGATTTTCTGCGACTCAAGCCAGGCGTATATCTGGATTATCCGGTCTTCTTCCGTCTGGCCAGGGATATCTGGCTTGACGCATTACCGACTGGTAATACCGGAATCATGGACAGGGTCAGTCACTTGATCGTGTCGTTTGCCAGGCAGCAACACAGCTTTGTCGGGTATCGCCTGGATCCCTACTGGGAATCCCTGGACGACCGGCTAAGGAACATTCATTCACTGAACTATGACGATCTGTCAGTTATCGCGTTTGAGCTGGCGACGCATCCCCGGAAATGGCAGGAAAATTATCAAGTTATTTTCCGTCAGTTACTCAGCCATGGTTTTTCAAGCGAGGAAAGCCAGCTGATGAACCGCTTTGACCAGTGGGGGGCGGATACCGATTCGCAACTGAAATTCAGTCACTGGGCAGAGTCAGCGTTGATTCCGGGTATCGTCCTGACCCTGCAATTTCTGAGAGATATTGTGCAGTATATCGATGAGCATAAGAGTAAACATGTCAGCAACAAACCTTGTTTATCGATGGATATCGAAAGAGGAGATTACTTCGATAAAGATACCGGGCAGCTGCTGTCACCCATCGTTGCAGCGGATTTGAGGAATTCATCTCCCCTGGTGGAAACACGAGAGGTGCTCGCTGATTTTTTCCGTGGCAAAGCGTCACAAACTGGCACAGGAAAGCGCTAATATTCATTACGTTTTCGCTGAAGCTCTTCCGGTAAATACAAAGCAAGATATGCCCGTGCAGCCCTCCAGCCTTCCATGGCCATTGTCGGGGTGATATTGCCAAATTCCTGGTGAGACATGGCGTACACTTTGTCGGCTATTTGCAGGGCAATGGCAAAAATATTGTAGCCCCCGGGCAGCACCGGTAATTCAAAATAACGTTGATAGATACTCTCGATCTGCCTGCCCAGATCATCATCGTGCTGGTGATCTGCGGCCAGAATATCAACATGAAGATGCTGCCCGAGTATCAATGCCCGGGCCATCTCGTTTTGCTGATAATACTGCTGCATACGTGTTTCCAGAATAAAGCCAATATCACTCCAGTGGTTAATTTCCTGGTCAGGCAGAGGCCTTGAAACACACTCATCAAAGGCGTCAAATACTTCTTCAGCCAGGGCCTGCAGCAACACTTCAATCTTTGGAAAAAAATGATAAAGGGAAGAAGGTGGAATGTCTGCTTTATGGGCAATATCGTACAGTGAAAGAGTGGGGGTTGATGCTGAGGTAATCATCTCCCGGGCGACACTCAGTATTTTCCGGCGTCGCTCCAGGCTCCTGGCCTGCAAGCGCCTGCCTTTTCGGGTACCAGTTTCACTGGCCGACTTTTTAACTGGCAAGACATCCACTTAACTTCTCCTCGCGAGTCTGACGTTTGCTGAGCATCCATTCACCGACGCCTATCACCACCAAAAGGCCGAGTATTGTAGATGATGTGTGTAACAGATCATAGGCACCCAGCGGGAAAACAAAAAAGAACACAGCCATGGCCGTTAGTATCCATGGTAAAAAAGCCGCCGCCTTAACCGCCCGGGCATGACGGATCAATTGCAGCCCGGAGTTCGGGGAGAGGTCTCGCTCTTTCAACACCAGGTAAGCCGGGAACAACAACAAGTAAGGGAGTAAAAAAACCAGATTGGCAAATGAGAACAGCGACCAGTAGAGGGCGTCAGCGGAATCCGCCATGACGCCATAAAGCAAAATGGCCAGCGATGCCAGAAAACCACTCAGAACACTGGCTCCGACAGGAGTACCACAGGCTGGGTGCTCAAGACCAAACAGCGCTGGCAACTCTCCGGAATGAGCAGCTTCAGCCGCCGCGTAGTTCGCGCCAATACTCCAGGTCACCATGTTGGCAACCAGACTGAACATAATCAGCAGCCCAAGCATGATGGTAATGATGTCACTGCCCGGCAATGGTGCCACTATCTTTTCCAGTGTGGCCAACAGGCCATTGATCAAACCGATCTGTTCAACCGGCAGTGCGGCTAATATGCCGAACACAGCAAACAGGTAAAGAATGGTAATGAGCCCAACGGCCATCAGTTGAGCAAACGGCAAATCTTTGTCAGGATCTTTTATTTGATCCCCGATACAGCTAATAAGGTCGAACCCAACCAGTGAAAAGATAATGACCGGGAAAAAGCGTAAGCCATCATCAAGGCTTGGCGTCAGGGTTTGCAGGTTAATCGGATTGGCTAACCCGGAGCGATAAACCGTCATCACACCACCAATGCCAAGCAGAAAAACCACCACCATCTTACAACAGGCTCCGGCATTGGGAATCCACTTCCCGGTGTCCAGTGACAGACAACAGATCAACACCGTCAGCCAGGTGGCAACCAATGCAAACAGTATCTGGTTAGTCAGCGACATGGCTGGCCAGAACATCTGTGAGAAAACACCAGCCATCATAATAAACGTGGCAGGCATCCACAGCGCAACATTCACCCAGTACAGCCAGCTGGTGCGAGCAGACCAGTTCGCGCCAAAAGCCAGTTTCACCCAGTGAACAATGCCGCCACGGGATGGCCAGCGGGTGCCCAGCTCAATGCTGATCAAAGCGTAGGGAATGGCAAAAAAGAGAAAGGCAATCAACCACCAGGTCAGGGATTGAACCCCGATCGACGCTGCTGCTGCCAGACCGTCAATAGTCAGCACGGCACTGAGCGTAAACAGGGTAATATCTTTGCGAGTCAGGCGTCGGTGAGTATTCATGGATCACCATGCTGGTCATGTTTTTATTGAATAGTGGGCCAGATCCGTCTGGCCCGATGACTGGCTACACAGCAGGCACCTGCTGGGTAATACAGTGAATGTTACCGCCGCCAAGCAATATCTCTCTGGCATCGACACCAACCACTTCATAGCCGGGGTAGATATCTTCCAGCAATGCTTTTGCCTCTTCGTCGTAGGCGGGATCCAGCAGTGGCAAAATGATCCGCATATTGGTAATCAGGAAGTTAGCGTAGGAACCAGCCAGACGCTCACCGGCGCTGCGTTCCATGCCTTCACAGATATCGATACCACCAGCCTCATCTTCCAGGATGTAGAGTGGGCCGGGAATATGCATCTTATGAATCTTCAGCTGACGACCACGGGCGTCTGTTGCTTCAGACAGTACCCGGAAGGCTTCCTGAGAGATCTCATACTGGGGATCATTCTCATCGCTGCACCAGGAAAGAATCACTTCCCCCGGACGAACCACGTGAATCAGGTTATCCACATGCCCGTTGGTTTCATCGTTATAAAGACCCCGTGGAATCCAGATCACTTTCTCGATGTTCAGGTAGTCACCCAGAATCTCCTCAATCTCAGCCTTGCTCAGATGAGGGTTACGGCTTTCATGGAGCAGACACTCTTCAGTGGTAAACAGGGTGCCTTCACCATCGACATGAATGGAGCCACCTTCCAGAATTAATGGTGCACGGTAATGGTCATCACGGTTGATCTCGCAGATTTTCCGGGCTACCTGGTCATCCCGATCCCATGGGAAATACAGCCCGTCAATCAAGCCACCCCAGGCGTTGAATTCCCAGTCCACACCACGACGCTCACCTTTATCATTCACCACATAACTTGGGCCAATATCACGCATCCATGAATCGTTCGTGGCCATCTCCACCACACGAATATGCTCTGGCAACATTCTACGAGCATTGTCGTACTGTGCGGCAGACACTGCCATGGTCACAGGCGTCACTTCGGCAATGGCTTTGGCAACATTGACGAATACCTGCTGTGCTGGCTTACCGCCGTAACGCCAGTTATCAGTCCGCTCTGGCCATGCCATCCACATTTCTTCATGGGGCTCATGCTCACCAGGCATGCGAAAACCGTCGTGTTTTGGAGTACTTTCCAGGGACTTGCTCATTTGTCTTTTCCTTACTGCTTTATTGTTACAACAATTGAGTCATTAAACATTGGTTTGCTCAGGCGGTGGCCACTTGCATGCGTCTGGTTGCTGTGCTCAGTATCCATTCACCAATACCAATCGTGATGGCGATACCCAGGGCAACAGGCAGAGAGTAATTCCAGTCAACATTGCCATTGCCAATGTCCGGGAAGACAAAGAGAACAACGGCCTGAACAATAAACAGGAAGCAGATGGTGCTGAGTACGGCCTGAACGGCTGTGCTTCCCGGTACTTTGTAAGGGCGCTCTCTGTGAGGATCGCTGATACGCAGTTTGAAGAACGCCGGGAACATAAACAGATAAGGCAGCAGAAAGATGCAGGACGAGAAGGCAAAGATTGACCAGAACAGCTCGTCACTTTCACCGGAAGTCAGGCCATAGAGCAGGATAACCACGGTAGATACCATGCCGGTAATCATGTTCGCACCCACCGGGGTTTTGTGTACCGGATGCTCTTTAGCGACAAATTCCGGAAGTTCTCCCGCTTGCGCCGCTTCCATGGCAGCACGGCTGGCACCCATCGTCCAGGTGGTCATATTGGCAATGAACGTCAACAGCGCCAGTGAACCAATGCCGTATACCATGAATTGGCCAAAAGCACCGTCACCAAACAGAGTTCTCAAAGTGGAGACAATACCGGCAACCAGACCAATCTCTTCTACTGGCAATGCCAGCAAAATGCCCAGGGTTCCGAAGACATAAAGCCCGGTGACAATGGCTGCGGAAATCAGAATGGATTTGGGAATATCCCGGCGTGGGTTTTTGATTTCCGAGCCCATGCAGGCAATCAGCTCAAAGCCCATCAGGTTGAAGATAATAACCGGCAGGAAACCAAGGCCTGAATCAATAGAGGGCATCATTGAACTCAGGGTAAATTCATTGGCGACACCGTTCTGGCTGGCATACCAGAAGCCGCCGACACCCAGAACCACAATAACAGTAACCTTGAACAGCGCCCCAAGGTTGGTTACCCAGACACCGGCATCCACAGAGATATTACAGATCCAGATAGTCAGCCAGGTCAGGCCAATACAGATAAGGATTTGCCACCAGAGCCCAAGGTCCGGAAAGAACATCTCGGCAAACATACCGGCAAACATAATGTATACCGCAGGCATCCAGAGCCCAACGTTAATCCAGTAGAACCAGGTGGTTCTTACTGCCCACTTGAAGCCAAAGGCTTTTTTTACCCAGTCGTATATTCCGCCGTCTCCGGGATAGGTTGTGCCAAGTTCTGATGAGATAAGGCCGTAGGGAATCACAAAAAGAACCAGCGTAATAAGCCACCAGACGATCGATGATGGACCGATTGACGCACTGGCCGTCAGCCCGTCAACCACCAGTACAGCGCAGACGCTGAACAGGGTCAGGCTGGGCAACCCCATTTTCCCCGTTGCTTCATTGGACATAATTGTTTCCCCTTTAAGGCAGCTATTGGCCGCTTATTATTCAATCCGGCAGTCAGTTACCGGGATCAGCCAGCTTTCTGAATGCGGGATCAGCAAAACATCGATTTATTTTCAGCTTTATAAACATGATAAATATCGGTTTATTTTTGATATTGATCTAAATCATTTATTTATTCTTATTTGTTGTGAAATTTAAAAAAACGCTGCCCGCTTCCCGCTGCCCGAAAAAGACAGGCCGCTTTTTAGGTGGCAGTTTGCAGGTGTCCGGCGGCGGGTGGTGACCTTAACAAGTCTCAGTCAAATGTGGAACTTATTCCCAGGTGTTTTTTTCGTGAGATTCAGTCCTGGGCGTGTCTGCTATTTATGCAAAAAATTTCATCAGAATTAAAAATAAGATCAATATTTATCAATATTGATCTGAATCAATGCTGATAAATATCGGGATTTTATAGTGTACCCAACGACGAGAGCACAGACGACAACAGTGCTCCTAATGCATCAGTTTCCAAGACCTGCTGATGGAGACACCATCAGTTCCAAGAAAAGTCAGTTGCACTGCTCTGGGCAAACAGGGCGTGCACTCCATAAAGACCAGGAGTATTACCATGAAACTGCCATCTTCCAGTGCTACTAACCTGCACAAGCCAGAACTGAAGCACTTCCTGAAAACTCAGGATTACACCCGTCAAGACCTGGAAGGCATTCTGGAGTTGATGAGCCTGCTTAAAGAAGCCCGTAAGGCGAATGCAGTTCCACAACTGTTCAAAGGCAAGTCCGTTGCCATGATTTTTGAGCAGCCATCCACCCGTACCCGTGTTTCCTTTGAAACTGCGGCCACCATCCTTGGCGGACATGGATTGTTCCTGTCACCAAAAGATATCCACCTGGGTGCGAAAGAGAGCCTGGCAGACACTGGTCGTGTACTTTCCCGTATGTGTGACGTTATCCTGGCCCGTGTAGATGACCATAAAACGGTCGAAGGCCTGGCTGAACACGCCTCTGTTCCGGTTATCAATGGTCTCTGTGACTGGCTGCACCCAACCCAGATGATGGCTGACCTGTTCACCATGATGGAACACCTGCCTGAAGGCAAGAAAATGGACGATCTGACCGTTGCCTTCGTTGGTGATGCCACTAACGTCTGCTCCGACCTGATGTTCTGCTGCACCAAATTTGGCATGCACTTCAAACACATTGGCCCTGAAAAGTATCAGGCTCCTCAGCTGTGGCAGGATATCGCCAAAGAAAACTGCGAAATTTACGGTGGTCGCCTCACCGTGACTGACGACACCAACGAAGTAGAAGGCTGTGACATTATTGTTGCTGACAGCTTCTACTGGTTCGGTCAGGAAGCTGAAAAAGAAGAGCGTTTGGCTACCTTCATCCCCAACTATGTGGTGACTGAAGAGATGATGGCCAGAGCCGGTGAAAATGCCATGTTCATGCACTGCCTGCCTGCCAATGACCAACGCGAGTGCACCAGGGAAGTCATGGATGGACCACGCTCCGTGATCTTTGACGAAGCAGAAAACCGCCTGACCGCACAGATGGCCCTGCTGGTTTACCTGACTCATAAGCATATTGAAGTGCCAACTGAAGAAACGCTGGCTTACCATCAGGATCGTATCGAAACCTTCCTCAGCCGATTCTAATCAACCGTTTTGGTGGCCCGACTTCGGGCTGCCATTTTTGTTTCTGATTCAACCTCAATAAATCATAACGAGGGCTTTTATGGATAAGCCTATTCTGGTTGTCGCTATCGGTGGTAATGCACTGCTGCAGCGTGGCGAGTTAATGAGCTGTGAAAATCAACGGAAAAGTGTTGCCGCCACTGCCCAGTCACTGGCCAAACTGAGCGAAAATTATCGTCTGGTTATTGTGCACGGTAATGGCCCGCAGGTTGGCCTGCTGGCTTTGCAAAACCTCTCTTATCGTGACTGCCCGCCATACCCGATGGATGTTCTGGGCGCTGAAACCCAGGGTATGATTGGCTATTTACTGGAGCAGGGCATCCGCAAAGAACTGCCCCAAGCGGAAGTGACCACCCTGGTGACCCAGGTTTTGGTGGATGCCAATGATCCGTCTATTGCCGATCCATCGAAGTTTATCGGTCCTGTATATGACAGGGAAACCGCTGAAAAGCTGGCGGCAGAGCATGGCTGGACCATCAAACCCGATGGTGCTTACTGGCGTCGTGTCGTTCCTTCACCGGCTCCGGTCAAAGTCATGGAAACGGATGCCATCAAGTGCCTTCTGGATCGCAACCATATTGTTATCTGTGGCGGCGGCGGTGGTGTACCAGTGGTAAAAAATGGCCCGGACATTGAAGGTTTTGAGGCCGTTATCGACAAGGATGCCACAGCGTCCATGCTGGCTCAGGAAATCGGGGCAGCCGAGCTACTTATTCTGACCGATGGCGCTCATGTGTGTGTCGACTGGGGCAAACCAAGTGAACGACCATTGACTGATGTTACTGTCGCCGAAATGAGAGGCTATGCCTTCGCTGCCGGATCCATGGGACCCAAAGTGGATGCCTGCTGTGCCTTTGCCGAGAAGACCGGAGGTATTGGTAATATCGGTGATTTATACCATGCACTGGATGTGATGAACCAGACGACAGGCACCCGTATTCACGGTTAATCTGAACAACACCTGATGGTTAACTGCTTAATCATCAGGTTCTTTTTTCGATGCACCTATTCGATTTCTTGCCAATGGCACCTAAACCTTTTCATTTAAGCTAACCCGCCCATTGCATTAGCATATTTCTTTAACGCAAATCAGCACTATGCAGTAAAAATCGCAGTGACAATCTGAGGCGGTAGATAATGGAACCAATAAAAATAACATCGTTACAAGATTTAGAGCAGCTGGAAAAAGATTTTCCCTATGAAAGCCTGAGTCAGTTTGAAAGCACTTACGAAGCTATTATGACCAGCGCCCATTTGCGCCCCGGCAAAACCGCCTTATCCTTTTTTTTAAAGGGCAGTGAATACGCTTCAGCCCATACCATCACCTATGGATCATTGATTGCTCATATCAATCAGACCGCCAACTTTTTCCACTCCATTGGCTTGGGCCCGGATGATGTTGTGGCATTTATCATGCCCAATCTGCCGGAAACCCATTACGTCATCTGGGGTGGTGAGGCTTGCTGTCAGGTATTGGCCATCAACCCATTATTAGAGTCAGAACAAATTAAAGATCTGATTAATTCTGTCAATACGAAAGCTGTGGTTACCATGAATCCAATGAAAAACATTGATTTATGGCCCAAGCTGGAACCCATTATTCCGCAGTTGACCAGTGTTGAACATGTGATCGGTGTAGATATCGCACACTATGTACAGGGATTGACCGGTCCAATCGCCAGAATGATTCAACGAAGGATGCGTAAATCCATTTCCATGCCTGCCGGTAAAACCTATTACAACTTTACGCAAAGCATCAAAAAACAAAATGCCGATCAATTAATGTTTGATCGACAGTTCACCAAAGACACCATTTCATCCCTGTTTTGTACCGGCGGAACCACCGGTTTGCCAAAAATTGCACGTCGCACACACGCTAATGAACTGTTTAATGCCCGCGCATTGCAAATGATGAGTCAAAGTACCATGACATCGGAGAAATCCATACTGGGGGGCTTGCCCCTGTTCCATGTCAATGGTGCCCTGGTCACCGGACTGGTGCCGCTGATGATCGGTGCATCCGTCGTTATCTGTACGCCACAGGGCTACCGTGGCGAAGATGTTTTCCCGAATTTCTGGGATATCATTGCGCACTTTAAAGTATCGGCATTCAGTGGTGTGCCCACGGTATACTCGACCCTGATGAACTACCCAACGAAGGGTAAAGACTTATCGTCATTAGACGCAGCCATCTGTGGCGCTGCACCGTTACCCATGGAAGTGGCCCGTTCCTTTCAGGAGGCTACCGGCGTTGAAATTCTGGAAGGTTATGGATTAACAGAGGCCACATGCGCATCCAGCTTGAATTTATTGCACGGCAAGAAAAAGATTGGCTCTATTGGTATACGCATCCCCTATCAACAAATGGTTTGTGCTGAACTGAAAGACAATAAAGTAGTACGTATTTGCGATACCGATGAAATTGGCGCACTGATCATGAGAGGGCCTAATTTATCGTTAGGTTATCAATTGGAACATCAGAATGAGGGCCTGTGGGTCACTGACGACAATGGTGATACATGGCTCAATTCCGGCGACCTCGCACGACAGGATTCCGATGGTTACTTCTGGCTGACCGGTCGTAAAAAAGAGCTGATTGTTCGGGGTGGCCATAATATTGAACCAAAACTGATTGAAGAAACCATGTGCAAGCACCCCGACGTCGCTTTGGCAGCAGCTGTTGGCCGACCGGATGCCCATGCAGGTGAAGTGCCGGTTTGCTATGTACAGATAGCAGATAACAGTCAGGTGTCAGATACAGAGCTATTGGCTTTCGCCAGTAAAGAGATTCAGGAAAAAGCAGCTATTCCAAAAGCCGTTCACAAGGTCACGGAGCTGCCATTAACCGCCATTGGCAAGGTATACAAGCCCAAACTTGAAATGCAGGAAATTGAAAAGTGTGTCACTGCCCTGGCCATGAAGGAGCTGCCGGAAGTACCTGTAAAAGTGGTGGTAAAACAGGACCCCAAATACGGCGTTCTGGCAGATATTAATCTGGGAGAGTGTGATACGACAGACAAGGCCCAATTTGAAAAGCTACTGGGTAGTTATACGTTTAAGTCTGTTCTGTCTTAGTTTTTATAATTATCAATTCACGAAAACCTGAAAACCACAGCAGGTCCGGTTCTGCTGTGGCAGGTCATCAGGTGACACTCAGGCACCGTTCAGTCTTCATCTTTTGCAGGGGCGGGAACCGCCTCTATGAGCTTTTTAACATCCGACCAGTCCAGTGGGGTTCGGGTGTAAGGGTGCAGACCATCGAGCATGTAACTATTGACGAGGCCGTAGTAACTGAAATGTTGATTACCCAGACCAACCATCTCATCGGTTTTTACATTAAGTAAAGAACAGTTATCAATACGATCTACAGTCATCGGTTCAAGTTCATCAAAGGGCCGCACTGCCTGCTGGCGCTGAAATTTCTGCCAGGGTTCCCACTGGGCGAGAAAGTCCTCAAGCGCTGCTTCCGTACAGGATTCTTCAATGTTGACGCGAGCCCTGGCAATGTCCTCATCTTCCACCAAAGCACACTTACGGAATAACATATTTTGGGTTGATCCGGGAATCTTGAAGAACTTGCTTAATTCAATCCGAAACGCGAGTTCAACCTCAATCTCATCCACAAAGGCAAGTTTTTGCATATGCAATCTGGCGATTGCCTTGATCATTTCCAGAATCATCATTTGCCGACCCAGCGCCTTCAACTCAATGGGGTCATGCTTTTCAACCGCCAGGGTTTGGGCAGATGTCAGTAATTGCATTGTTTCCAGGTCATCCAGGGCCAGGATCACCCGATCATTACAGGAAGTGCCAGCATAGGATAAACGATCCAGAGCATCATCCCGAAACTGGTCATTATCGGCCAGTAATGACATGACCGCCATTACCCGTTGGGCCAGGACAGGACGGGTAGCCAGGTTCTGGTAATCTGCAGTGCCTGTCAGTCGCTGCAGAAATTCAGTAAGGCGATCGTCAGGGTCAAGCGCCGGTGTTTCAGTATCGGTTGATGCCAACTCCCTCCAAAATTCCAGGCCTTCTTGCAGTGATTCAAACACATGCTCAGAGTTCCCTCTGCCCATGCCATAATGAATCCGCACTCCTCCGGGTTGTTGCATGCCGTACATACGTTGACGTAATTCATCAGACAACCCGGTATCAAAAATATAGACTTCGCGGAGGTTATCATCATCAGTTCGTCCCAACTCCATAAACCAGTTAGGCAGTGCTGTCAGGCTAGTGCAACCATTAAGATACAGGTGGCCCCCACAGAATGGATTCGCAGGCAAAACTCTGAGGTCGGGGCAATAGCTAAGAGAGACACTGCCCCTTACGAAGAGCGTACCAGGCAGTTCAACCAGACGGGTCTCATCGAGATGAAGCTCGTACGCAAAGAGATTCCCGGGCAGTTCCCTGAGTCCAGTACAACGCCGGAGTGACAAAGCTTGCCCCACATTAAGGTCATCGGGCAGCTTAATGAGGCCTTCGCAATCATTAAGGTTAAGGCTTGCCTTCACAGTAAGCTTCTTGGGTAGCTTCGACAGCTTGCCGCAATATGCTAAATTAAGTCCGCCATCAAAGGTGAGATCCCCAGACAGACTCTCCAGGTTGGGGCGATTTTCAAGTTTACAGTCGCCTTTGATGTGGATTTTCCCAGACAGAGTCACCAAGTCGGTGCTACCGAGCACAGAAAAATCGCCATGCACGGTGAGTTTTCCGGATATGTGCTTCAGGTTGACGCAATCGGTAAGAACAAAGCTCCCCGTCACGGTGAGCTGCATGGGCAGGGCGGCTGCCGGGCATTTGTCAAGTGCAAGGTTACCCACGACCAGGTAATGGACATCGTTGGAAAAATTCCCCAGCAGAATTAACTCCTTCATTTCATCCGGGGTAACCGTTATTACCTCAGTGGCAACACGATATTCCAATGATGCAGTTTCTGATGAGTAACAAGCTGTTCCAGACTGCGGGATATATGGTCGACGTTGACCATCTTCATTATTGTTATCAGCATATGACGGTGTAGTTGCTACAGGCGTAGTGCCTGAAGTCACTGAATTGGCATCCATAATTCCTCCTTGTATTGTTAACTTTATTTAATTGCTTGACAAACCATTTACAGTATTTTAAATGATTAAGTTACCTACCCCCGGATTTCATTCACGCCTAAATTAAATAAACTTGAAGTCATTCCAATCAAGTAAAAAATATGACTTAATCAAGGGTTAAAATACTTTAATCAGTTAATCACTTGCTCCCGGGTAAATTAATAACCAATTGGTCATTAACGATAACATCTTGCCGAAACCAGGAAAAAGATAAGTTCTTCGTCCTGCTATGCCTTTTCTTAGGGTAGACATTAAACGCCTACTCCCCCGCTTGGGTAAGTTAAAGATCGAACCACGAAGGTCACGAAGAGCACAAAGAAGAGATTTTCTTTTCCTTCTTGCTCTTTGTGTTCTTCGTGGTTCCATCCGAAAACCATTGAAAATGGAGGGGTAAGCTTAATGTCCACCCTAAGTATGCCTTTTGTTCGCAACCCCTCCTTAAAGTATTAATTATCCGTTAACAGCGGATTTTTATATGCTTGAAGCCATAAAAACACTCTGGTTTTCGACTGGCTCGATAACAAAATGGCAGGTAGCGAATATGACTTCTATGCAAATTCCAGGGCAAATTCATGAATATCAGCGCTTGAGTCATTTGTTAACCCGGCAAAAGGCTGCCTTTTTAAACCAGCCCATGCCCAGTGCCAGGACGCGAATAGAAAAGCTGAATGCGTTAAAAGCATTAATCATTAACCATTCCGATGAAATCGTGGCAGCCATTAACGAGGACTTTAGCAATCGTGCAGAGTCCGAAACCATGCTGGCAGAAATATTTCCATTGCTGGATGCCATTGAGTACAGCAAGTCCCGCATCAAAAAATGGATGAAAACCGAACGTCGAAAAACACCTCTTAATCTGGCACCTGCCAGCGTTCATGTGATGTACCAGCCTATGGGGGTTATAGGTATTGTTGTGCCCTGGAATTTCCCAGTGTTTTTAGGTTTATCGCCCCTGGTATCAGCATTGGCGGCAGGTAACCGCGCCATGATCAAAATGTCGGAATTTGCACCCGGAACAGCGGATTTAGTGCAGGCATTAATTGGCAGGTATTTCTCAGAAGACGATGTCACTGTAGTTACCGGTGAACTGGATGTAAGCACTGAGTTCACTAAATTACCCTTTGACCATCTGGTATTTACCGGTGCTACATCCGTGGGCAAGATCGTTATGAAAGCCGCCTCGGAACACTTGACACCGGTGACCCTGGAACTGGGTGGTAAGTCACCGGCCATTATTCATGAGTCATTCCCTATAGAAGAGGCAGCGGATCGATTAGCCTTTGGTAAAGGCATGAACGCTGGTCAGATTTGCGTGTCACCGGACTATATCTTCTGCCCGGAAAACAAACTGGATGCTTTCGTCAATGCCTTTATCAAATCCATGAGCCAGGCCTACCCGACCCTGCGTGATAATAAAGACTACACGGCCATTATCAACGATCGTCAGCTGCTCCGGTTAAAGAGCTACCTGGACGATGCGAAAGAAAAAGGCGCGACCCTTGTTGAAATCAATCCTGCCCATGAAAGTTTCGAAGGCACTCGTAAGATGCCTATGACCCTGGTACTGAATACCAATGACACCATGCTTATTGAACAGGAAGAAATTTTTGGTCCGCTGATTCCGGTGAAAACTTACCACCGAATTGAAGAAGCACTTAAGTATGTTCATGACCGTGATCGGCCGCTTGCTCTCTACTATTTCGATTACGATAACAAGCGTGCCGAAACCATATTAAGCCAAACCCACTCTGGCGGTGTGTGCGTCAACGATACACTGAGCCATGTAGCGGTAGACGATGCACCATTCGGTGGGATCGGCCCCTCCGGCATGGGGCATTACCACGGCAGAGAAGGCTTCGTGAACTTCAGTAAAGCGAAAACCATCGTGCGCAAAGGCCGGATTAATGTTACCAAAATGGTGGCTCCACCCTGGAACAACGCCATGTACAACATGCTGGTCAAATCGCTTTGGTTTAAGTTTAAGGTGCTAAAGCGGTAATCGATAATTAAAAAATTGAGAAGTATGATGTCGACAATAACAATAAACGACATGCACTATGACTACGTCATCGTCGGTAGCGGCTTTGGCGGTTCAGTCAGTGCGTTACGCCTTAGTCAAAAGGGCTACAGGGTCCTGGTTATAGAAAAAGGAAAATGGTTTAAGGACCATGACTACGCGAAAGGTTCCTGGAATCTTTCCAAATGGCTTTGGGTTCCTACCATTGGCTTCCGTGGCATCATGAAGTTAACCATTCTTAAGCATGTGACGGTCTATTCTGGTGTTGGTGTAGGCGGTGGTTCATTAGTTTATGGCGCTACTCTTCCTACCCCAAAGGATAAATTCTTTAGCACTGGCACCTGGGCGAAGTTAGAAGACTGGCAACAGGTACTTAAACCCCATTACGATGAAGCCCTGCGTATGCTTGGGGCCACTCCCAACCCTAATCTGACCGATGCTGATCAGGTCATTCAGGATCTTGCCAAAGATATTGGCAAAGAAAAAGATTTCCACAATGCCAGGGTCGGTGTCTTTTTTTCAGACCGGCAGGATAAAAGTGACTTTGTCCCAGACCCTTACTTCGACGGTGAAGGGCCTGATCGCAAGCCCTGTATTGAGTGCGCATCCTGCATGACCGGTTGCAGACACAATGCCAAAAACACATTAGACAAAAACTATTTGTACCTGGCGCAAAAATCAGGGGCGGATATCATCTCCGAACAGGAAGTGGTGGACGTACGCCCTTTGGATAAAACCAATGGCAAGGCAGGCTACGAGATTACCTTTACATCTTCACGCATGTTATCCAGCAGAAAAAAGCAACGTGTCACGGCCAATGGTGTGGTTTTCTCCGGTGGCGTGCTGGGTACGGTAAAGCTGTTACTGAATCTTAAGCATAAAAAGTCCCTGACAAACTTATCCGAGGTGTTGGGTGACCATATTCGCACCAACAATGAGACCGTTACGGCGGTGACTTCATTTAAAAAAGACGTCGATTTCGCCCGGGGTGTCACCATTGGCTCTATCCTGCATACGGATGACAACAGCCATTTGGAGCCCATCAGTCAAAACAGGCGTGCAGGCTTTATGAAGCTGCTGAATGTTCCAAGAGTAACGGGCAAGAATTTCCTGAACAGATGCCTTTCACTGGCAAAAACCATGGCCGTTCAGCCCATCAAAAACCTGCGAGTACTGCTGACCCCTGATTGGGGAAAAAAGACCATCTATTTGCTGTTTATGCAACAGTTGAATAGCACGTTATCCTTTCAACGGGGAGTCGGCGGCATCATCAGCAGTACCACAGGAATAGGGGAAGCACCCTCTTGTACCATCGAAGAGTCCCAGGCACTCACCAGCAAAGTAGAAAAAATTACAGAAGGTAAAGCCTCATCTTCATCCCCAGAAGCGCTGTTAGGAACACCAACCACGGCACATATTCTGGGGGGTTGTGTGATGGGCGAGAATCGATATACCGGTGTTATCAATAATAAAGGCCAGGTCTTCGGCTATGAGAATATGTATGTCTGTGATGGTTCCGCCATTTCCGCCAACCCGGGCGTTAATCCGTCACTGAGCATTACTGCTGTATCGGAATGGACCATGAGCCATATTCCCCATAAGAGTGCTTAGTGTGTATTCGATATGGCATATATATTGAATAGCAAGGTTGGAAAGCTGCCCTAGGAGGCTGTCCGAGAATAGCGCCCGTAGCGAGGATGGCAGAAAATTGAGGATAAAAAGTCGGAAATTTTTAGTGAATAGTGGTTCTATTTGCTAAAAATTTCCGACTTTTTAGACCAATTTGCTGCCACCGCAGTAGGGCAGACTATTCTCGGACAGCCTCCTAGTGCAGCTAAGTGCTGATACCCATACAACCGTCACCCCCGCGAAGGCGAGGATCTACTGCCGACGATGGATTGCCGCCTTTGCGGGAATGACGGCGGTGGTGTTGGTATGAATATTAACGCTTTTCTGCGCTATGAGGCTTCTTGTCGCTCCTCTGCATCAAGGCTGGCACAAACATACTCATAGATAAAACCCCCGGGGCTCAGTAAATGATTACAAGCAATCGCCACAGCAGTTATTCCCGTCGTTGACAATATCAGCGCAGGGGTAAGGGCGTTATTCTTTTCTAAATGTTTGGTTAAATCTGTATAAAGCGTCAGGGAAGATAAAGCACGGCCCATGAAACACCCGGTATAAAATGAAACAACCCGGCCAAAAGCCCTTGCTTTCGCCCTTATATGGGGTGAAACGTTTGCTGATGGAGGATTGACCACTGCTCTATGGGCTCCCTGGTAAACCTCTCCTACACCCCAAGCTTGCGTAGTAATAGCCATCTGATAAGCACAATTCGACAATGTATAGAACCGATCAACATTTCCTGAAAAGTTTGACATCAGCTGTTGATCAAAGTTCAGTCATATAAGTAGCTAACCACTGTATATTTCACAGGAACACATATAATATGCCTGAAACATCAGCAATACTCATGTTCAGGGCGCTAATGACGTGATCGACATATCTGATATTCACATGATCAAAGTGGTTACTGAAGTAGGCAGTATCAATAAAGCCGCCGAGATATTAAGTGTTTCACAGCCAACCCTGAGCAAAAAAATCAGCCGCCTTGAAAAGAAAGTAGGTGTCGAACTTTTTAAGCGGGATAGCGTGGGCATGGTACCCACAGAAGCCGCCAAATTCCTGATTAAAGAAGGCAATGGTCTCAGAGATCAGTTGAAAGTGATTGAACGTCAGCTGGAACTTATGTCAGATATGGTGGGCGGTACGGTAAGAGTGGGGGTTGGCCCCATTATCGAACAGCAGCTGTTAGCCAGAGTATTGCTTGATTTTGCTGAGAGAAATTATCAATTTAAAATTTCTGTCGTCACCATGTCGGCTGATGCATTGCTGGATCAGCTGAAAAAAAGCAAGATTGATCTGGCGGTTGGCCCCTTTGTTAATGCTGATGTTCCGGATGATATTGTCGCCCCACTGAAAACCTCAGAAAAACTGGTGGTGGCAGTGCGACAGGGTCATGACGCAATTGGCAGACAGGTCGTGAATTTACAAGAAATATCCAACTACAAAATCATTACGCCTAACATACCCGCCAGCCTGGGCGGACAGGTTATGGTGTATCTGGAAAATGCCGAATTAGAGCCGGACATCATTTGCGAAAGTTACACCATGGCAAAATACATCGTCATGAATTCCGATTATGTGACGGCTGGACCAGAATCTTTATTTCTTAATGAATTTGCATCCGGCGAGCTGGTGAAACTGGAATTTCCCTATGATGTGTATTGGCAGAGTCAATGCCTGGTAAAACCGGAAACCTTATTAATGCCTATTGTAAAAGAGGTTGTGGATCTGTTTGCCCAGTATATGGATGCGCAGTAATCACTGAAAAGAGAAGCCCCGGAATGAATACGCTTAAAGTGCAATGACACTGACTTAAGCTTAAAAGCCCCGCAAACATGGGGATTGATACAGGTTGAGAGATTTGAATTGGAACCACAAAGCACACAAAGAGCACTAAGAAGAGCTTTTCTTTTCCTTTGTGCTCTTTGTGTGCTTTGTGGTTCAAATCGCAGGGTGCCTTAAAGCCTACGTGTGGCAAGACTTTCACTCTTAAGTCAGTACCATTGGCTTAAAGAGGGCTTCCCGGCCACAGACTAAAGACAGTCACGCTCGAACACGTTTTACCTGTTGGCCCCGTTTCCAAAAGTTGTATAGCACTTTAAACGCGGAGAAAGCACCACGAACTCTGGTTTTTGGGGGTAAGCCTTCACTCATCCGGCGAATTTGATCGGTGTACCAGCTGATTTCCATGATAGCCATATCATCGATCTTTTTAATACCCGTGGAAATGGGTTTTACGCTGGAGCGGTAGTTAGTGCCAGACAGCAGATTGTTGGCAAGATTGGGATCAACCACAAACGGTCGCGCCAGGCCAATCACATCCACTGCGCCGGATTGAATCGCTTCTTCCATCGCCTGCTGGCTTCTGAATCCACCGGTAACCATGATCGGTGCCGATACATTCTTCTTAAGCTGTTCAGAAAATTCGAGGAAATACGCTTCACGCTTTTTCGTGCTTTCTTTTTGCTCGCCCCGTCGGTTTACCGGGTTTTCCCAGCTACCACCAGAAACCTCAATCAGGTCGATGCCCATTTTATCCAGATGCTTACACACCTCGATGGACTCTTCTTGAGTGAAACCACCTTTCTGGAAATCTGAAGAGTTTAATTTAATGCCGATACCAAAATGCTCACCCACCTCCTCTCGAATGGATGCGTAAATTTCTTTGACAAATCTCATACGATTTTCAAGGGAACCGCCCCATTTATCGTTACGCTTGTTGTGGTTTGGCGAGAGGAATTGGCTGATTAAATAACCGTGGGCACCATGTAGCTGAACACCATCGAATCCCGCTTCCTTTAGAATCAAAGACGTCCTGGTGAATCGGCGAATAATGTCTTTGATCTCTGTCTCGGTCAGTTCCCGGGGCGGAATAAACATATCGCTCGCCAGGGGAATTGCAGAGGGTGCCAGGGGGGCATCATTGAGAAATTTAGGTGATTGCTTGCCCGGATGGTTAAGCTGAGCCCAGATTTGACCACCTTTGGACTTGGCACCTTCAACCCATAACTCTAACAGTTGAAAATCCTCATAATCTTCCACGGCCACGGCAAGGGGTTCATTGGCATGGCGTTTATCGACCATTACATTACCGGTGATAAGTAGCCCGGAGCCACCTTCCGCCCACGTTCTGTATAAGACCTCAAATTGTCGTACAACACCGCCTTTGCCGGTGGCGATGGCTTCATTCATGGCTGATTTGCAAATACGGTTTTTGAGTACTGAACCAGAACGTAACTTTAGTTCTTCTGATAAAGGCGATGTGGTTGTCATATACGTTCTTCTGACCTCATGGATTAATAACCATGGTTATTATTTCGTAAGACTTCATCCCGTGGTAATGAACTTATTTTTCCTGTGCACCAAACAAAAGGCATTGGATAAAAAGTTAACAATAGCCCGTGTTACCGGCTGTGTTGTGTCCGTTTATTTCTACCAAGTGCGGTTTAATGGACTTGATTACAGGCCTTCCACATTGACTTCATAATCCTTTATGGCATTTCTGATGAAGTCGGGTATTCTGGCGGATATGCCTTTTTTATAGTTACACCAAATACTCGGCACACTCGCGGTAAAGACCGGTTGTTCTTCGCCTTCTCTATAAATAGCAGCCTCAATAATAGCGCTACTGTTTCCGACTTTACTGAATCGTGTACCTATTTCCAGCTGTGTGGGGTAGTGGAGCTGCTCATTAAATTCGCAGTTTAATCCTCTCATCACCCATCCCTGTTCTGAATCAGGCCTCAGCTCAATCTTAAGTATGTTAAAAAAATAGTCCAGACGTGCAGATTCAATGAGTCGCATATAAGCGGCATTATTCAAATGCCCCAGTTGATCACAATCTCCCCAGCGGACAGTATCTTGATAGAAGTGACTAAATAACTTTCGTTCCATGGGACATACTCTCTGGATTGATTTACCTCAACAGGCTGAATATTCAGAGCAATTTGGCTTAATTTAACGGCCCATGAAATATACCTAATGACCTGGATTCCGGGTAATGAACTTATTTTATCTGTGCTCCAAAAAAAAAGCATACACAGGGCTGCTGGATTATGCACCAGATTGTCAGGGGGTCAAAAAACAATTCACTGTTTATCAACGTGTTTACTTCCTAAGATAATTGAAAATAAGAAAAGCATGACAGGTGAACAAATGAAGTCCATCCGCGTGATGTGTACTATCCAGGAAGGTTCTCTTGGGTATACCAGAATCAAACAACTGGAATCCTCCATAAAAGATATATACCGGAAGCACTTTGGGTCTGACTATAAACTGGTATTTATGTGGTTAACCTTGCCCTATGGACAGGCCTATCTGGCCGGCAAGTTATCTTCCGCATCCAGTGTACAACTGCCTGTGCAAGATGACCTGCCAGCGTCCAGGCGGCACCCTTTTATGTCGGAAGTGTGCGCCAAATGGCAAGAGATTACCGGCTGCACGCAGGATCAGATTATTCTGGCATCCAGTGATTTTTCAGAGTCGGAAAAATTTCAGCAGGGTTTGGTCAAACGATTCAAACCGTCCAAGCGTAAATCTACCATGCTGAAAATGCTGATGCGCTTTATGATGGGGCGTTTGAAGAAAGGCTATTACAACACCAGTGTTACGTTATAAAAATAAATCAAGGATAGCACTATGCCACTCTACACTGTTACCACACCAAAAAGCTTACCGAACTCCAGACGTGTTGAATTAGCTAACTTGATCATGAATGTTCATTGCGGCCTCACAGGCGCTCCGGAAACATTTGTGAACGTGATGTTTTGGGAAAATGCTACTTTAAACGACGGTGTCGCCATGCATGTTTATGGTGGTATACGAAAAGGTCGAACCGCTGAGATGCGAGAAACATTACAAAAGGAAATGGCCAGACGCATCTGTCAATTGATGATCCTCACAGATAAAGAGCTGGAAACCGACATGTTTGAGATGCCTGCTCAATGGATCATGGAAGGTGGAGAGATCTTACCCGAACCCGGGGAAGAGCACTTATGTGAGTGGCTGCAAAACGGGCACGGGACTGAACATAATGATCCGGTAAAGAAAGCTGGATAGAGAATGTTATTGAATTTTTAAATTGAAAGTGTCCAGGAGGAATAGACTGCCCTACTGCGGTGGCAGCAAATTGGCAGTATCAACGCATTTAATACTGGCCTGGCAAAGAACCAGAAAAATTATTCTGGTATGCCAGACCAATTCCACTATAACCAAAAACCCATTTGATCATACTTATCGAACAATTTCTGAAAACTGAATATCTCCTCCCTCTCGCAAGTGCACAAAACACAGACCAATAATTTTCCTGTATCAATCCGATGGAAAAACCTGTTTCTTTCCGGAATCATGAGAGTTTAACAGGGGGTGACGGTGGGGAGTCGGTTCCTATACCCAATAAGTGCATGCGAACCGACCTTGTAACGAGACCATTTTTACGGTTGTTTGGACATCCCCGGGACCGTTGGAACGATCCCTTTGAATAAAAATGTCGGTAATTTTATGCAGTTACTTATCCATTGATTCTTTATAACCAAAGTCACTGATTGTATCCCAGCGACGTTTCAGGTGATGGGCCGACATCTTGGGTTGACGGGTACGGGTAAACGCCCCCTTCTTATTACCATCAACCCGGAGGAAACCTTCCCAGGTCTGGAAGTCCGCGAAGTTCCACATCTGCTCACCAACCACCGCAGAACACCCGTCAAAGGCTTCATGCTGCTGATCAAGGTACTCACACTGGTACTCTTCAGAGAATTGCACACTGGGCAGTTTGTGGATACCGGCAACAGTATCCGCGCCGTACTCGGTGATGACGATTGGCTTGCCTTCATTGGCCCAGCCTGACAACTCCTGACTAAACACCTTGGCGGCATTGCGCTGCTCCAGGCCGTTCATCATGTACCAACCGTAATAACGGTTCAGACAGATCACATCGGCAAACTTGCTTGCACGGCATATGCCGTATGGTGCCATCATAAAGTTAATCAGGGTCAGCGGACGGTTCTGAGGGTCAAGCTCACGAGAATATTCAAAAATCTCTTTAAAGTAAGGCTCAGAGGCTTCCTGGGAAGTATCCGGCTCGTTAGACAGGGCCCACATGACCACGCACGCATAGTTTTTATCACGCTGGAACAGTTCACGGATGGCTTGTTTATGGGCAACCATGCCTTCTTTTTGTACTACAGGGCGGTCAAAGAACTTGGACTGGGAAGCACCACCGGCACCGGCAGACACAAAGTTCATCAAGGCATCAAACTGACCAACCGCCGCAGTCTCATTGATGACCACCAGACCTTTGCGCTCGGCCAGCTGCATAAACTCTTCAGAATACGGATAGTGAGAGGTACGGATGGAGTTGGCACCGATCCAGTCCAGCAGCTCCATATCACGCAGGTTCAGCGCAGCATCGTAACCACGGCCACGGATATCGGAATCTTCGTGTTTACCAAAGCCTTTGAAATAGAAGGGCTCGTTATTGATCAGGAACTGAGTACCCTGAACTTTAACAGTACGCACACCGACGGTCTGTGGATACTGGTCAACCAATTGGCCATTGTCGTTAATGCTGACTTGCAGCGTATACAGGTAGGCATTACCCGGCTGCCAGAGTTTAACGTTGTCGATCTCCAGTGAGCCCTCAGCGCCTTCACCATTGGCAACAACCTTGCCGTCCTCGTCCAGAAGTTCAACCGAAACGTCGCCACTGCCCATCGCGCTGACCTGGTAATCCACTTTACCCAGGCTCTGGTCGAAGTCAGTGGTGACCGTGATATCCTCAACACGACTCCTGGGCAGCGCCATCAGCTTAACGGCACGGTGAATACCGGCATAGTTAAAGAAATCAAAGAACGGCTTGACTTCTTTGGTACCGTCCATGTGGGTAGCAACCCTGCCAGCAGGAATGGTGGCATAGCTCAGTTCATTATTGACCACGACCACCATTTTATTCTTTTCACCAAAACGAACAACGTCGTTCAGTTGACCGGCGAAAGGCATATAGCCGCCATCGTGGCTCGCGACTTCCACACCATTCACATAAACAATGGCACGGTGGGTAGCACTGCCAAAGCGGACGAATACATCACGATCCTGCCATTCTTCGGCAATGTAAAACTCAGTTTCGTACCAAACATCACCACAGTGATCACGCAGTGCCTTGTCGGTAGTGATGTCATTGTAGCTGGATGGAACGGCCATCAACGTGGTGTCAGTCAGGCCATCTTTCCAGCCATTGGTGCGACCTTCCGTTTTCGTGTCGGCGCGGAATTTCCAAATGCCACTGATGTCGATGATGCGACGGGTTCTGGTTTCGTGCGGGTATAAGAAAGCAGTCATTTTATGCTCCGTTTAACAGCCAGTAATATTGGTTAAAACCTTTGGTACCCCGGGCTCTGATCTGTCTGAGAGTATGAGAGTCGTGAATAGCAGTTCTTTTGGTGAAGAGTTTTAGACCAATATGTCAAACCAAAAATCAGTACCGAACCTATTTCTTGGGATATGCTGAGTCATTTTTCTTGTTCTTGTAAGTCCAATTGCCGGTTATGCTAGAATAGAACGGCAAAAATGGTCAATACCCATGCCATAATTATCAAAACTTAACCCCAACGCACTCTTTTTTTTTGGCATTAATCAGCAAACATGCCTCAGGTCAAATCCTTTCCGGTTTACCGCAAAATTGGTTGATCCAATTTTATCAAGTCTGATATAAAAGTCCTGACATGAACTACATTAGCAACCTGAAGGTAAGCCGGTAATACAATGTTTAACCAATCATATTGGCCTCATCCGGATCGTCTTTTTTCCTCAGATAACAGCACCCGCAGTGTTGCACGTGCCCTGTATCAGGAAATAAGACACTTGCCCATTATTAGCCCCCATGGTCATACCGATCCGGCATGGTTTGCAGACAATCAGCCGTTCGGCAACCCTGCTGCACTATTGCTTCAGCCGGATCATTATGCGTTTCGGATGTTGCATAGCCAGGGTATTTCCCTGGAAAGCATTGGTATCAACAGTCAAGACCCATCAATAAAGGTTGAGCAGGACCCTCGCAAAGCGTGGCAGATTTTTGCCGACAACTACTTTCTGTTCCGTGGCACCCCAACCCGTATGTGGATGGACCACGCCATGACCGAAGTGCTTGGTGTTGATCAGCCGTTAAACAGCAAAACAGCACAAGGGATTTACGATCATATTGATGCTCAGCTGAAGACCGAAGCATTCCTGCCTCGCAGCCTTTATGAGCGCTTCAATATTGAAGTGCTGGCGACCACGGAAACCGCTGTTGATACGCTGAAGAGCCATCTGAAAATTAATGCCAGTGACTGGCAGGGACGTGTAATCACTACCTTCCGCCCGGATTCAGTAACGGATCCGTACCATCCTGATTTCTCAGCCCATATGGCATTGCTGGCGGAGCAGACCGGTGAAGATGTCCATCAGTGGTCTGACTATCTGACGGCATTACGCAAACGTCGGGCGTTTTTCCAAAGCACAGGTGCTACCGCCACTGACCACAGCTATCCAACGCCTTACACCACGGTTCTATCAAAAGACACTTGTCAGTTACTACTGACGAAAGCACTGGCCGGAGAGATTTCTGCGGAAGAAGCGCAGCAGTTCTGTGGCCATATGCTGGTTGAAATGGCCCGCATGTCTCAGGAAGACGGCCTGGTGATGCAGATTCACTGCGGCGTTTACCGCAATCACAACCAAAGCCTGCTGGCACGTTTTGGTGCGGATAAAGGGGCGGATATTCCCTTGAAGGCGGAGTTTGTTCACAACCTGCGCCCGCTGTTGAATGAAGTGGGTAATGATCCGAACCTGACCATCATTCTGTTTACTCTGGACGAAGATGTTTACGCCCGTGAGCTGGCACCATTGGCGGGTCATTATCCGGCTCTGAAGCTGGGTCCTGCCTGGTGGTTCCACGACAGTCCGGAAGGCATGATGCGCTACCGTCGCATGGTGACAGAAACCGCCGGTTTCTATAACACCGTGGGTTTCAACGACGATACCCGTGCATTCCTGAGTATCCCTGCCCGTCATGATGTTGCCCGTCGGGTGGACTGTAACTTTCTGGCATCGCTGGTATGTGAGCATCGCATTACCGAAGAAGAAGCGTTTGAACTGGCTCACGAGCTAACCAGCGGATTGGCCAGGAAAGCTTACCGATTGTGAGGGGACGGAGATGATTAATAAACAATATAGCAGCGACAAAATTGTAGCCAACAGCTACGACGCCTCGGAGCTGAGCGCCGGTATTGTGCATATTGGCCTTGGTGCGTTTCATCGTGCTCATCAGGCGCTTTATACCCATGAAGCGATTTCTGCCACCGGCGAATTTCACTGGGGCATCTGTGCTGCCAATATTTTTGGTGGTCAGGAGCTGGTCGCGGACCTGCAAAGTCAGGACAACGCCTACACCGTCACAGAAATGAACCCGGATGGCTCCCGTACGGTGAAGCTGGCAACGGCTATCCGGCAATCCCTTGCGGTAGAGGACGATCGACGTCCGCTGCTGGAGGTTATGGCTGCTGAGACTACCCGTATTGTCTCTCTGACCATTACCGAGAAAGGTTATTGTCTGAACCCCGCTACCGGCAGATTGATGCTGGATAACGCCCTTATTGCCCACGATCTGGCCAACCCACAAAACCCGAAATCAGCCCTTGGCCTGATCGTCACGGCACTGGATCAGCGTCGTGCCAAAGGCATCGCACCCTTTACCGTTCTGAGCTGTGACAACGTACCAGACAATGGTAAGCGTGCCCGTGCAGCGGTGATCCAGATGGCAGAAGCCATGGACAAGGAGCTGGCAGGCTGGATTCGTGAAGAGGTGGCGTTCCCATGCACCATGGTCGATCGTATCGTGCCAGCGATGACAGAAGAGAGCTTTGCCGATGTTCAGGCTTATCTGGGCACTGACGACAAAGGGGCCATTGTTACCGAAGCCTATCGCCAGTGGGTGATTGAAGACCATTTCACCATGGGGCGTCCACCCTGGGACAACGTAGACGGTGCCATGTTTGTCGCCGATGTGCAGCCTTATGAAGAGATGAAGCTGCGTATGCTCAATGGTAGCCACTCCATTCTGGCGTATCTGGGTTACCTGGCCGGTTATAAAACCATCGACGTCTGTATGCAGGACCCGCAGTTTGTCAAAGTGACCCGTCACTACATGAATAATGAAGCGGCCGCCACGCTGGAGATGCCGGAGCCTACCGACTTCGCCAGCTATGCTGAAAAACTGATTGAGCGCTTTACCAACCCGGGCCTGAAACACCAGACATGGCAAATCGCCATGGACGGTTCCCAGAAAGTGCCTCAGCGCTGGCTGAATTCTGCCAGAACCCTGCTGGCGGAAGATAAGGCATTTGCTGCCATCGCACTGGGCATTGCTGGCTGGATGCATTACGTATCGGGAACCGATGAGCAGGGCAATGAAATCGATGTGCGTGACCCAATGGCAGAACAGTTAAAGGCCACAGCGAGCCAACATCAGGAACATCCTGAACAGCAGGTAAAGGCATTTCTGGGGCTGGATGCAGTGTTTGATCCGGCCCTGGCGAAGAATGAACGATTCGTTTCTGAAGTGACTAAAGCCTTCCACTCAATCCGCGAGCATGGTGCCAAACAGGCAATGGCACTGCTGGCACAAACCATTTAACCAATGATTTAATAACCGGCTTCTGCCCGGGAGAGGATAACATCATGGAACAGACATGGCGCTGGTACGGCCCTAAAGACCCGGTCACCATTCGTGACATTATGCAGACCGGAGCAACCGGTATTGTTTCGGCACTGCATCACATTGCCAATGGTGAAGTATGGAGTGTTGAGGAAATTGAAAAGCGCAAGCGGGAAATTGAGTGGGATGAGGAACAAGGCCGTCCTACCGGATTGCGCTGGTCGGTGGTTGAGAGTGTGCCGGTCTCCGAAGACATCAAAAAACGGACCGGTGACTTTGCACGTCATCTGAAAAACTACGCCACGACCATTCGCAATCTGGGTACCTGTGGCATTGATGTGGTGTGCTACAACTTTATGCCAGTGCTGGATTGGACCCGTACCGACCTTGCTTATGAAGTAAGAGACGGAAGTCGTGCGCTTCGCTTTGACCGCTACGAGTTTGCGGCATTTGAACTGTATGTTCTGAAGCGCCCGGGGGCGGAAGTGGATTACAGCGAAGAAGAGCAGGCCAGGGCCAAAGAACGCTTTGCGACCATGACCGAAGCAGATATCCAGCGCCTGACCAAAAACCTGATTGCCGGCTTGCCCGGTGCAGAAGAAGGTTACACCCTGGAGCAGTTCCAGCAGGCGCTGGACAGCTACGCGCACATTGATGCCGAAGGCCTGCGCCAGCACCTGTTTGCCTTCCTGCGTGAAGTCGTACCTGCAGCGGAAGAAGCTGGCGTACGTCTGTGCATTCACCCGGATGACCCACCCTGGGCGATCCTGGGTCTGCCACGCATTGCCAGCACAGAAGACGACTTTATTCGTATTACCCAGGCAGTAGATAGCATATATAACGGCATTACTTTCTGCACCGGCTCACTCAGCCCACGGGAAGATAATGATCTGCCGGGTATGGTTGAGCGTCTGGGCAGCCGTATTCACTTTGTCCACCTGCGCAGTGTGGAGCGTGAAGACGATGGCAGTTTCTATGAAGCCAACCATCTGGAAGGCATGGCCAACCTGTACGACGTGACTCGTGCACTGGTTATGGAGCAGCGTCGTCGTAAGGCTGAAGGTCGGGTAGACTGCATGATCCCCATGCGTCCTGACCACGGTCATCAGATGCTGGACGATCTTAACAAGGAAACCAACCCGGGCTACTCCTGCATTGGCCGTATGCGTGGCCTTGCCGAACTTCGTGGCCTGATGATGGGCATTGAACGGAGCCTGTAATGACCAGTCAGACAGCCCATGCTGTGCGTGTCGCCTGTATTGGTGAGTGCATGGTGGAGCTGTCACCTGCAGAGAATGGCCTGTTCAAACAGGCCTTTGCCGGCGACACGCTCAATACCGCTATCTATATAGCCCGAACCGCAGCACACGCGATTGATACCAGCTATATCACCGCCATTGGCAAAGATAGCTTCAGTGATCGCATGATTGATTTTTTCCAGAGTGAGAAGATCAATTGCCAATGGATTTCACGGCTACCCGAAAAAGTACCGGGCCTGTATGCCATTGAACTGGACGCCTATGGAGAGCGCAGTTTCAGTTACTGGAGAAGCGATTCTGCTGCCAGGGCGTTATTCAGCCATGGTCTTACACCGGCACAGCGTTCTGAACTGGCGGAATCATTCGACCTCTACTACCTGTCAGGTATCAGTCTGGCTATTTTGGATGAAGGTAGCCGGGAACTGCTGAAAAAAACCCTGACCAGAGCCAGAGAGCGAGGCGCAAAGGTCGCCTTCGACAGCAACTATCGGCCACGTCTCTGGTCGTCCAGGGAACAGGCTCAGTCAGTGACCAACGAGTTTCTTGCGTTAACCGATATCGCGCTGGTTACCTTTGATGACGAGCAGGCACTGTTTGGCGATCAGTCTATTACCGACACCAGAAATCGACTGTCTTCTATTCCGGAAGTGGTCATTAAACAGGGTGGTGATGGCTGCAGCATCATTGTTAACCAGGCATTGTCCTTTGTACCGGCCTCAGTTGTCAGTCAGATCGTAGATACCACATCCGCCGGTGACTCCTTCAATGGTGGTTATCTTGCCCGCAGAATGTCAGGCGATACACCGGAAACTGCCGCCGCTTTTGCCCACCGTCTGGCGGCAAGTGTCATACAGTACAAAGGCGCTATCATCCCCACATCTGTTACCTCCCGATTATTGGAACAAACACAGTCATGCTAACCGCCCGTGATGTTTTAAACCGTGCTTTTCCCGTCATGCCCGTGATGGTGATCGACGACATTGACCAGGCTCTGCCCATGGCCAGAGCCCTGTACGATGGCGGTATCTCGGTATTTGAGGTGACACTGCGCAGCGAGTGTGCCGTTGCAGCGATTCAACGGATTAAACAGGAGATGCCTGACTGTCTGGTGGGTGCCGGTACGGTGGTGAACCCGGAACAATTACTGGCCGTTCATCAGGCCGGTGCCGATTTTGTTATTTCTCCGGGTGCGACCCCCGCGCTTCTTGCGGCGTCCAGAGAGCAAAATATCCTGTTATTGCCTGGTGTATCTTCTCCGTCAGAGGTTATGCAGGCCCTTGATTATGGGTTCGATGTATTGAAGTTGTTCCCGGCAGAAGTCGTAGGTGGACAATCTATGTTAAAATCCCTGGCTGGCCCGTTTCCTCAGGTGACCTTTTGTCCTACCGGAGGCATTAATCCGGAAAACTACCAGGATTATCTGGCACTGGATAATGTTCTGTGCGTCGGTGGTTCCTGGCTGGTACCTAAATCGGTGGTTGAAAGTGGCAACTGGAGCGAAATAACGTTGTTAGTTAAACAGTTGGCACGCTGATTCCCTACCGCAATACTTCTCGGGTATTGCGGTATAAAATAAACCAACAGACTCAAAAAGTGGCACAAAACCCAATGCTTGTCCTGTCAGAACCCAAGCGGCTATATCAGAAAATTGGACGTGATATCCGCCAGCAGATTATTGATGGTGTCTACGCGGTAGGCAGCCGCCTGCCGGCTGAACGGGATATTGCAACCATGCTCAATGTCAGCCGCACTATTGTACGTGAAGCGCTGATTATGCTCGAACTGGAAGGTCTGATTGAAGTGCGTAAAGGCTCAGGCATTCATGTTATCGCCAGTGAACGTAACCAGCCTGCCACCGCATCCGATGATCACGATCTCGCCAGTGTCAATGATGTTGGCCCATTTGAGTTATTGCAGGCAAGGCAACTGATCGAAAGCCATGTGGCTGCCTTTGCGGCAACCCAGCTGAATAAGTCCAACCTGCAAAACATGAAAGCGGCTCTCGAACTGGAGAAAAAGGAAATTCGCCAGGGCATTAACAGTGGCAAAGGTGACGAGCTGTTTCATATTGCCGTGGCGGAAGCCACCCAGAACAGTGTGCTGGTTGCCTTAACTCAGCAACTGTGGGACATCCGCAAAAACAGCGCCATGTGGAAACGTCTCCATGAATGGATTGGTAAGGTAGACTATCTTGAAGAGTGGGTGAGCGATCATGAAAGGATTATTGAGGCTTTATCCCAGCGCAAATCGGAAGAGGCAAGGGATGCCATGTGGCAACACCTTGAGAATGTAAAAACCACACTCCTGCGGGTTTCTGACAATACTGAAGACTCTTTTGATCGCTTTCTGTTTGACTACAGTCCGTCCGTGATTTCTTAACAAAGACACAAAGGTTTTCCCGGGTTTGTCTGAGCTACACTCAGCAAACAGAAGATTTCCTTTGTGCCTTCGTGTCTTTGTGGTTCAAGGCTTTTATAACTGTTGCAATCCTCTCCCCTTGGGAATGCACACCAAACCTCTCAGCAAACGACCACCGAAAGAAAGCCCTATCCAAGATAAACATCTGATTTAAATCAATATTAAGAAAAAACTCTTATTTTATACTCGCTGAGCGGTATTTTTTCTTGAATTTTCTTTATAAGCATTCGTGTCGGTATATCGGCAATTCTTGAATGGCTACTGATAAAGCCCGGGAGTCTGGAAACACGACGACTGATGCATAAACATGCACCAGGGCTTATATAGTTAGCAGTTCCATATCATAAATTAGAAATATTGATGGGCTTAGTGATGATAAAAGCAGTAAAAGCTGCCATAGCCGTCGGCATGGCAGTTGTCCTTTCCGCTTGCGGGGGAGCAGAAGAAGCAGTCAAGATGAAAGACACGCTGGTGGTTGGCCAGGGTGCAGATGCCAAGACTCTTGACCCTCATGCCACCAATGACCAGCCTTCTTCCCGGGTGGCGGTTCAGATTTACAGCCAGCTGGTTGAGACAGACAAGGACATGAATATCGTGCCTGGTCTGGCTGAATCCTGGAAAAGTCTGGATGACAAAACCACTCAGTTTACGCTGAGAAAAGGTGTCAAATTCCATAATGGTGAAGAACTGAAGGCATCTGACGTTAAATTCACACTGGAAGCCATGATCGCTTCGCCAACGGTGGCTCATATCGTCAACTCCATCAGCACTGTAGAAGTGGTTGATGACTACACGGTGAACGTCATCACCAAAGAGCCTTTTGGTCCTCTGCTTTATCATCTCACGCACACTGCTGCGTCCATTCTGAATGAGAAAGCCGTTAAAGCGGCGGGTGACAGCTATGGCCAGAAACCAGTGGGAACCGGACCATACCAGTTTGTTGACTGGGCTGTGGGTGATCGCATCACGCTGAAAGCCTTCGATAATTACTACGGTGGCAAACAGGAAATTCCTAACGTTATCTTCCGTAATATTCCTGAAGGCACTAACCGTGCCATCGCTTTGGAAACCGGAGAAATCGATATCGGTTATGACCTTGAACCTATCGACAAAGACACGGTTCGCAGTAAGGACAACCTGGCACTGGTGGAAGAAGAGTCGTTCTCTGTTGCCTACCTGGGCTTCAACACCAAAAAAGCACCCTACGACAATGTGAAAGTACGTCAGGCGATTTCTTATGCCATCAATGCGGATGACATTGTCGAAGCGGTGTTGATGGGTGCCGGTTCTCCGTCAAGCTCACCGATTGGTCCCAAGGTATTTGGATTCAACCCGAATATTGAAAGATACAAGCAGAACTTTGATAAAGCCCGTGAGCTTCTGACAGAAGCGGGTTATGCCGACGGTTTCAAAACCTCTATCTGGACCAACGACAATCCTACCCGTGTCCAGATCGCCCAGGTCCTGCAGGCGCAACTGCGTCAGATCGGTATCGATATGTCCATCGAAGTGGTTGAGTGGGGCGCATTCCTGGACGGTACCTCCCGTGGTGACCACGACATGTTCATTATGGGCTGGGTAACCGTGACCGGCGATGCTGACTACGGTCTCTATGCACTGTTCAACTCCGCTACCCACGGCGGTGCCGGTAACCGTTCGTTCTACAGCAATGCAGAGGTGGACCAGCTGCTGAATCAGGCCCGTACTTCTACTGACGCCGGTGAACGAAAAGAGCTGTACGGCAAGATTCAGGTAATTCTGCAAAACGAAGTGCCAACATTCTCCATCTATGATCAGTACCAGAACATTGGTATCCAGAAGAATGTGCTTGGCTTCCACATGGCACCTGCGGGCCACCACAAAATCAGAGGTGTCCGCTTCCAGGGCTAATTTGAATCTGACCATCACGCTGTTCTGTGCAGCGTGACTTTCTGCCCATCAAAACGCTTTACCGATGGACTCAGCCCCTTATCAGGTGAACCATGCATAGATTTATACTCAAAAGGCTATTGCTGCTGATACCCGTGTTACTGGGTGTCTCCCTGCTGGTATTTGCCATCATGTCCTTCACCCCCGGCGATCCGGCACAATTGATTCTCGGGGAAAATGCACCGCCTGAAGCAGTGGCCGAATTGCGTGAAGAAATGGGGCTAAATGATCCGTTTTTGCTGCGTTATGCCCGCTTTGTCGGGAATGCGGCGACGGGTGACCTGGGCCAGTCCTACACCAGTGGCCGTGATGTATTTGATGAAATTTTTTCCCGATTCCCTAACACGCTGATTCTTGCAGCGCTGGGTGTGGTGATTGCAGTGATTATTGGTATCCCCATCGGGATCATCTCTGCTACACGACAGTATTCAATGATCGACAGTGGTTCGATGTTTTTCGCCCTGCTGGGTGTCTCCATGCCCAACTTCTGGCTGGGCTTGATGATGATTCTGTTGTTCTCCGTCAACCTGGGCTGGGTGCCCTCCGGTGGCTATTCCAGCTGGAGTTCACTGATCATGCCCGCTATCACTCTGGGTACCGGTTCTGCCGCCATTATTACCCGGATGACCCGTTCCTCCATGCTGGAAGTCATCCGTCAGGATTATATCCGTACCGCCCGCGCCAAAGGTGTGGCTGAGAATGTGGTGATTAACCGCCATGCCCTGAAAAATGCCCTGATCCCGGTGATCACGGTGATCGGTTTGCAGTTTGGTATGTTGCTCGGCGGTGCGGTACTGACCGAGACCGTGTTCTCCTGGCCAGGTGTTGGCCGGATGATGGTGGACGCGATTCGCCAGAAAGATGCGCCAACCGTCCTGGGTACCGTGGTATTCCTTGCCACAACGTTCAGTCTGGTCAACCTGCTGGTGGATCTGCTGTACGGTTTTGTTGACCCTCGTATCAAATCCCAGTACGCCTAAGGAGCAAGAATCATGTCTCAGGAAATGACGCTGGATCCGGTACAGGGTCAGCTGGATAAGAGCCCGGCAAAAGGGGCACCGAAGAAACGCAGCCAGTGGTTAGAAGTCTGGCATCGTCTGAAGCGTGACAAAATGGCCATGCTGGGTCTGTTTATCATCACCCTGGTGGTGCTGGCGGCCATCTTTGCAGATCTGATTGCAGACTATGAGACGGTGGTCATTGCCCAGAATCTTGCTGATCGACTGCAGGGACCCAGTGCCCAGTACTGGCTGGGAACCGATGAGTTTGGTCGGGATATTTTTGCCCGGATCATTCACGGCACCCGGGTCTCTCTGATGGTGGGTGTACTCTCTGTGGCCATCGCCATTGTCATGGGCGGCGGACTCGGTGCGGTGGCCGGTTACTACGGCGGCAAGATAGATAACGTTATCATGCGGGTGATGGATATCTTCCTGGCCGTACCCAGTATTCTGTTGGCCATTGCCATTGTTTCCGCGCTCGGCGCCAACCTGATGAACCTGATGCTGGCCATCGCGATTTCCAGCGTTCCTACCTACGCACGTGTGGTGCGAGCATCGGTGCTGACCATTCGTGACCAGGAATTTATCGAAGCCGCCCGGGCTATTGGTGCCAGTGATCTGCGGATTATTTTCCGCCATATTATTCCTAACTGTCTGTCGCCGGTCATTGTACAGGGTGCGCTGGGGGTGGCGGGTGCCATTTTGTCCACAGCGGGTTTGAGCTTTATTGGTCTTGGTATTCAGCCACCCGAACCGGAGTGGGGGGCAATGCTTGCCGGTGGTCGTCAGTATCTGCGCCATGCATGGCATGTGACTACTTTCCCGGGTCTGACCATTATGATCACGATTCTTGCCCTGAATCTGCTGGGTGATGGTCTTCGTGATGCCCTTGATCCACGACTGAAACATTAACAGGCCCTACGTTCTATTAGAGAAATGCTATGACAGAACAAGCAAACAAACAGGATCTGTTGTCTATAGAAGACCTCAGCATCGTGTATGAAGTGGATGGTGAAACCACCTACGCGGTCAACGGCTTGAATATCAGTCTGAAGCGGGGGGAAACCCTTGGTTTGATCGGAGAAACCGGTGCCGGCAAAACGACAACGGCCCTTGGTATTATGGGCCTGGTGCCTAACCCTCCGGGTCGAATTGTCAGTGGTAAAGTGGTCTTTGATGGTCAAGACCTGCTGCAAATGCCCAAAGAGAAACTGCGTGGCGTTCGGGGTAATCGGATTTCCATGATTTTCCAGGATCCCATGACCTCTCTGAACCCGGTGATGACGGTTGGGGAGCAGATTGCCGAAGTGATCCTTATCCACGAAGGCGTCAGCAAAAAAGAGTCTTTCCGCAAAGCTGGCGAGATGCTGGAGATGGTGGGTATTCCGGCGGCCCGGGCGGGTGACTTTCCGCACCAGTTTTCTGGCGGCATGAAACAACGGGTAGTGATTGCCATTGCTCTTGCCTGTAACCCGGACCTGCTGATCGCTGATGAGCCGACCACGGCACTGGATGTCACCATTCAGGCCCAGGTACTGGATCTGATGAAAGATCTGAAAAGCCGTTACAACACCGCGATGATTCTGATCACTCACGACCTGGGGGTTGTTGCCCAGGTGTGCGACAAAGTGGCGATTATGTACGCCGGTGAAGTGGTGGAGAGTGGTGATATTCGCGATGTGTATGAAAATACCAAACATCCTTACACCAGGGGGCTGTTTGGTTCGATTCCCGATCTCGATCACTCGGTTGGACGACTGAACCCCATTAAAGGCATGATGCCGGATCCAACTGACCCACCGTCCGGTTGCAAGTTCCATCCCCGTTGTCCGGATGCAACAGCAACCTGTGCGGCCTCAGAACCGGAACCGGTTTTGACGGAAACCGGCCATGTTGCCCGCTGTCTTATGTTGCAGTCAATGGTAGAACAAACAGACGTTAACAGGGTGCAGGGGTAAGGTTATGTCAGACACTATTCTGGAAGTCAGAAACCTCAAAAAATATTTCCCGACCCCCAAAGGCACCCTTCACGCCGTGGATGGCGTTAACTTTGCCATCAAGAAAGGGAAAACCCTGGGCATTGTCGGTGAGTCCGGTTGCGGTAAGTCCACCACCGGCCGGGTCATCCTGCGGTTGCTGGAAGCCACCGATGGCGACATCCTGTTTGAAGGGCAGAATATTCGCCACTTCAACAAAGATCAGATGCGGCGACTGCGTGAAGATATGCAGATTATCTTCCAGGATCCTTTTGCCTCTTTGAACCCCCGGATGACCGCCAGTGAGATCATTGGTGAACCACTGCTGATTCACAACAAAGTGAAGAACAAGCAGGAGCTTACTGCACGTGTCGCTGAATTAATGGAGCTGGTTGGCCTAAGCCCTCGACTGGTCAACACTTATCCCCATGAGCTGGACGGTGGTAGACGGCAGCGTATTGGTATAGCCCGTGCGCTGGCGCTGAAACCAAAGTTCATTATCTGTGATGAGCCGGTATCGGCGCTGGATGTATCCATTCAGGCGCAGATTCTGAACCTGATGCAGGATCTGCAGGAACAGCTTGGACTCACTTATATTTTCATTACTCACGATTTATCGGTGGTTAAGCATTTCTCCGATGAAATCGCGGTTATGTACCTGGGGCAGCTGATTGAGAAAGCACCGGCGAGGGATTTGTTCAGCAACCCGACTCACCCTTATACCAGGGCCTTGTTATCGGCTATTCCTTCGATTCATCTGGACCATAAAATGGAACGTGAAGTGTTGCAGGGCGAAATTACCTCACCCATCAACCCGGCACCTGGCTGTCGCTTTGCGCCCCGTTGCAAGTATGCAGCACCGGAGTGTACCTCCAGAGAGATTCACCTTAACGAGATCAATGAAGGACACTTTGTTGCCTGTGCCATGGCCGGGGGTGACCCTCTTGAAATTTATGAGCCGATATTAAGCAGACTGCATTAACGCGCCAAAAAGATACCGGATGACTTCAACTTCTTCTTCGTCAAACCCTGAGAGTTGAAGTTTGTCTCGGTGTCTTTTGCCGTGAAAGAAAAATTGCCACGGAGACACAGAGGCACGGAGACAAGATAAAGTTTTACCTCTGTGTCTCCGTGCCTCCGTGGCAAATCTTTCATACCAGAGGGTGACGAACAATCGTCATGAGTATTTGTGACAGTCACGAGCCGTAATCAGGAACAGATGATGGATCAATTTATGGCTAAGGAACGTTATTGTTATTTTGTTGTCCTTGATTTCCTTACACCGGCATTCATAAATCAGGCGTGGATGATCAAATGGACAAAACAACCAATGAAGTTAGCCATTATCACTCATTTCCAAATCAAACAATAACCCATTCTTCATTACATCCGGCGGGAGACAAAAGGAAAGCATCAGTTTTTCCCGGTGACAAGGCAGCGCCTGAGCAGCCTTCAGCACAGCGATCAAGATTAATAGAACCCCAAAAAGTCCCAACGCCTGACTTAGGACAAAGGACGACAGCCGCCTGTCAAGCTACCTCTCACTTTCAAAGCGATCACTCCACCGCCCGCTCAACGGATCAGGAAGCGGCCTATCAGAGCCTGAGTACCGGTGAGTTCTTTTTTGCCAATACTCCGTTAACCCAACAGCGAATTATTGATCAATTACGCCATGAACAGTCGGCAACCTATTGCATTCGTGCGCTGGATGATCTGGAAAAACACGGCCTGATGCAACAAACCTGGCTAGAGGGCGGCCAATTACAAAAAGCAGAAGGCCGACTGTTTACGGATGAGCCGATGACCCTGGTTTTTGACCTGACCTCCATGACACCCGGTGATATCGCCAGTTTTAATGACCTTCTTCAGGTGGGGCCCAAGTGTAACGATAAACCACTGGGCGACCGGGTCCGGCGGGTATTTCTGGTCAACCAGGGGATGCTGGACGGGAGCCAGCCCGCCAACCCCGATCTCTGGCGCAGATTGGGGCAAATGCCGGAAAAGGTGGTAGCAGAAGCCGACTATATTACCGATTCGGTCACCGACGAAACCTTGCTGGCCCAAAAAACCACGGAAGACATCCCGGCTAATGTCCCCCTCATCACCATCGACTTTGCCACCACCGACAACTGGTACCTCCAACTGTTTGGTGGTATCAACCTCAATGATCGGGGTCAGCTGGTTTTTTCTGAAGGGGCCCTGGCCAACCTGAAAGAGAATACCCACCTGGTGTTTAACAACGCACCATGGGACGACACTGGCTTTCAGACAGCCCTGGCAACGGCCATACGGGTTGGCGGATTTACCGCCAACCGGCAATGGGTCAGGCTGCCTGAGCAGATATCCCTGTCCGTAGCGCATATCTGTGCCACCGAACTCAATGCCCGGAAAGACCAAACGATCAGCGACAGCACCGTTTTTTGTCCCCAAAGCCCGTTTGTGGTGATTAACGGCAGCTCAATCGAGCGTCTCAAAGGCCATGTGATGATAGATGGTACTACCGTTGTGCAAACAGACATGCTCGCTAACCTGCTGCAAGGTTGCAGGCAACTGGTGCTTACTGGCGAACTGGATGACAAACAGTGGTTATGGTTATTGTGCCAATTGGAGGAATTACCGGAGAGTAAAAGACCACGGTTGTTTGCCAATTTGCCAACCGATTTGTTGCTTCCTGCAATGGCTACGGGAGCCTGCAACCCACACTGCGTCACTTTCACCTATCAGATCAACCCCGGGGATACCCTGGAGTCCCTGCAACAGGTCAACCTCACCAGCCAGAACCGTTTCACCTTTTCCCTGACCAACAGTCCACTGTTGGCTGCCCTGGTCAATGGGACGCCAACTACCCTGTATGGTCTGGAGCGCAACAAGGAATTGGCTGCCAACCTGGAAACCCTGTTATTGCCTGCCCCTTACCTGTTTATTCATGGGCACAAGATTGATCTGCCAAAGGCACGGGCCACATTCATGACCCCCCCGGGGCAGCAAGCCACCGGCTCAGCATTGATCAACGCCCTGCTTAACGTTTCCGACAGCCAACCACCTGCACCGGAAAACCCGGTCTATTCCCTGCTGATGTCACTGCCCCAATCCCGTCAAAGGCACTATCCGGACAGGCCGCCCTGGACCGGGGAGGATTTTCAGTATCGGTTTGAGCAACAGTGCGAGGCAGAACGTCTGCTGGATGGTAGCCCCGGGCTTTTGCCCTGCCATCAACGCCAAGCCTTGCATGTGCTGTTGGCCAAGGCGTATCGGGGCGATCCGAAGATTTACAGTTTCATCAAGGCGAAAATTGCCTGCTACTATCCGGATCAACCCGCCGACAACCGTGCCGACCGATCCGCCCTGGAGCGCTGGCTGACCCACCACCCGGCTCCGGAACTGAGGGACATCAAGGCCGACTTCTGGATGCTGGCCCGACATTGTCCGGTCACTGTACACCAAGGTATCAAAGCACCGGATGACATAGATAACAACAGGGTGAAACAGCTGGCCATCTATGTGGTCGTCGCCGCCCACCCGGCACGGCAGCGGCCCCTGGCACAGCGATTGGGGGTCGACCTGAGGCGGGCCCGGCAAAAACGCTTTTTTGACGGGAATGTGCGCTCAACCTTAAAAGATACCCTGATCGCTCACCGGCTATCACTCAAGCAAGACACCATCATCAGCCAAACGGCCGGGACGCTGGAGAGCCAGATTGCTGCAATTCTGATGGGGGATCAGACCGATCAACTGAAATCACAACAGATCCGGGAGATACTGGCCACTGCCTTTGTTAATGATCAGTTGCCAGTGCAGTGTCAGGATCTGCCCGATGCCCTCCTTGCCCGGCAGCGCCATAACCGGTCCCGGCAGGAGCGGCGTCTGGTGCATTTGGCCCGGAGGGTCCGGGAGCATCCCGTGGTGTTCCTGCAGGGCGAGGCCGGAGCCGGCAAGACCTTTATGGCCAGGGCCATTGCCGCCAAGGCTGGTTATCCAGCCTGTCAGGTGCTTCAGCTTGGGCCCAACCACACCCGAGAAGCCCTGTTTGGTGGGCAACAGCTGGTCAGTTATCCAACCGGCAATGGAGCGGTGGATCACTGCACCGAATTTCGCGAAGGGCCACTGCTGCAGTGGGCATTATCGGACAATCCGCCCCTGCTGGTGCTTGATGAAGCCAACCTGGTGCCAGAGGGCCTGCTTGCGCCCCTGGCCGGTTTAACCCGGCAACCGCCGGTGCTCCATTATCAGGGCCGGGAATACAGACTCAACGAACACCAACAGCACCGGATTATTCTCACCGGTAATCCGGATCATTATTCGGGGCGGCACCTGGATAATACGTTGAAATCACGGATTCCCACCTTCTTCTACAACCCCTTGCCAGACAGCGTGCTGGCCAACGCCATCATTCTGCCCAACCTGCCGGAGGCCTGGCCTGATCACCTGAAACACCAGACCTGTGACCGGCTATTAACCCTGTACAACCAGTTCCGCGAGCTGCTGGACCAGACCACACCCAGAGATATCATCGATGTGCTGGCTACCGTTCGCCAGATTCTCCGTCACTGTTCCGCTACCGGGGAAGACACGCCAGCGCAAGTCAACGCCCTGATCAGGCGGGCATTTATGGACAGCCTGGCCGGTGCTGTAACCACGGAATACCAGCAACGGCTGAACACCCTCAACGTCTGGTACCAGGGCCAGTTCAAGGAAGATCCGTCCCTTTTGGCGGGGGTTGACTGCAGCTTTACTGATTTTATCCAACGACTGCAGGCCGCCAACCCCGATGGTGACTTCTCTGCGGAGCCTGTCCGGCAACTGGTCTACCGCTACTGGCAAAGTCTGGACAAGGATGACTCGGGACGCACTGCCATGCTGGTGGAAGGGCCGGCAGGCTGGGGCAAGGATTTTGTGCTGGGCAGAACCATCCGGCTCTGGCAAAAACAAGAGAGGAAGCAACGGCCAGTACGCCCGTTTGTCCATATCAATGCCAACCCGAACCAGTGGAGCAATCTGGCCGAGAGCGTTAAACAGGCCATGAGCCAGGGGCAACTGATCGCCATCAGTGAGCTTAACCTGATTCCCAGCCACTATGCAGAAGGGTTGCTGAATGATGTATTGACCGGCCATGCAGCACCGGGGTTCCGCCTGTTTGCCACCATCAATCCCGGCTATTTTGTCGGACGGGAAGCACTGAGCAAGGCCCTGACCAGCCGCTGCACCCAAATCAGGCTGGCGGCCCTTGACCCGGAAGACCTGGCAAGGCTGGTGCAGGGATTGCCCGAGATACCCGACGGGTTGCCCCAATGGCTGGCGGGTCACTTCCACCAACTATCCACAGCACTGCATCAGCAGAACTGCCCGGTGCAACTGTCACTGGACGACCTGTTCAGCAGTGCCCGGCATCTGGCCAGTCAGAGGCCTGAACAGTGGTATCAGGCCTTGCAAAAACACCTGTCACTGCCCTTTCGCGCCTTGCAGACACTGCTGCCTCCGCTGCTGGAGGATGCAGCACGCCTGGAACGAATCAAGCAGGAAGAACAACGGCGCCGGGCCCTTGAGGCCAGCGCTAATAGCATGCCCGGACTGTTGACGCCCATCACGGTAACATTCGGGCCTGTACCCCGTTGTCATGACCGTGAAATCACAGTGACACCGGAGGCAACAGCTCAGAACGTCATGACGATTGTGCATGCCATGCAACAAGGCCCGGAGATCAGCCGCAAGAGCGGGTCAACGGTAAAGCGAAAAAAAACCAGTCATTTGGCTTACCCTTCCGCATTTGGCGATATTGTGGCTCCCCGCCACTATAAGGTCACCAGATACTTCCCCAAACACCCTTACGATGCCTGCCAATATCGTCTCTCTTTTCTCCAGACCCGTCTGGATGAAGACGGCCAGTTGCGCAACTACCCCATCGACTGGACAAATGGCACGATAACCTCTGTGGCAGGATGGCCTGGTGATCTCGTCTGGCGAACCGACCTTGAAGCCGATGAACTGCCCGGCAAGTTTACGCTGATCCTGAATAACCAGTGGCAGCCCCTGCCTGCCCTGACGTCCAAAGACCAGCTCCGGGCACTGCGCTGCACCCCGGACACCCCCATTGAGCTGGCCCGAAGCGAGCTGACAGGGCAACTGTTAATCAAAAGTAAGGCATCCTCAGCGTCACCGGTAACGGTGGACTTTATCATTGCCCGCGGGCAAACCTATTTTACCCGACTGAGACCGGGCGACCGGCTTACATTACCAGAGGGATTGTGCAGTCAACGGCTTGCAGATCTCCTGGCAGAGAAGATTTTTTACTCCGGAACCAACACCTGCGAAGCCTATGCAGAGCTGCATGACATCGATGGGATCTTGGATATCCCGCAACGACTCAATGCGTTGATGGGTTGGCTGGATACATTTTCCGATAGCAAAAATGTGACCGGGCAAGATGAACAGCTGTTGCTGAATATGCTCAGGGAGAAACAAGGGGTTTGCCGACACAAGGCGATGATCTTCCAGGTACTCTGCCACTATTGGGGTATTCCAGCCCGGCAAGTAGAGAATGCTTCGCACCGTTTTGTTGAGATCAGCCCCGATGGCGGCCACACCTGGCGACAATACCAACTCGGTGGCGGCGGACGGGCCACTGCAGATATCACAGAACCCGACTGGGGGGAGTATCGTCAACCAGACTTTTCTAAGCTGAAGCTGCCCACTAAAAGTGGGTATTCCGACCAATTGATCGATTCACCGGGAGTTTCGTTGAAGCTCAAAATTGACTATTGTCTTTCTCATCTTACATGTGAATTACAGCAAAACCAAAACGGCTCAGTTTCGACTGAGCTTATGCACAAATTTAAAGATATCTACTCTGAATTCCACAGAGAACCTTTAGGCTCCAGCCTTGACAAAGATTTGCCGAATAATTGGGGGATACTATTATCGCCACAAATGTTTTACCGGTTTGGTGAAAACATACAAGACTGGGAACATATCATAGAAAAAAGCGCTTGGTATATGGCAGATGTTAAAGGCAATATCGGTACGAAAAAATTTTTAATTACCCAGTGTCTGCCGGAATTATGTCACCTGTTACATACACAAAAGCCTGATGTGCACTATTTGAACTGGCTATGTGATCTTTACCGCTCAGCGCCTCAATTTCTGAAATATGCACTATTGGCTATCTTACAGACGTTCTCTGGGTCCTGTGACTCCTGTCAGTTAAAAGACCGGGTAAAATTATTGCTTGGGACTTATCCTCTAAGCCCCTTGAAAACTGACTTTGATGCAAGTAAACAACAAGGTATTCACATCGTACGATGTTCAGAACGCTGCTTAAAGTTTATAAAAACGATGACCATGAGCCGCTCTCTATTGCAGCGTCTATCGCAGCCTCGCGTCCATCAACAACTTCACTACCAGCCTGTGGGCAATAGCATTATCATCCCTGAAAAACTTATGTCCGGCGAGGCTGCTTTCCTGAACGTATCAAAATCTATAAGCTACAAACCCATTATCTTCAATTGTACTTTTTTACCAAAAGAAGAGGTAGACAAAAAAATTGAGGAAAGAATAAAATCCGGAATTAGATCAGAAATCAGGGAAATATATGAGAGTGAAAAGGATTTTGTAACGTTAAATAATATAGTAAAACAAATATTCCTTTGTTGGCTGGCAGCGCATCACATTCATCATGCCACTCCTCCCATTTGGTTGGCTATGTTTTATGATTACTATGCTGAGACAATGCAGCCTATCCAGCCTATCCAGGAGTTCTTCCTTACGGATGGCGATGATGGTGTTGATCCCATGCTCCAATTAAAATTACCCCCGGAAAGTATAAAAGGCTATTTTAACCAACCTTCCGCTGTGGTTCTTCAAACGGATGATTTGCTTGTCCTCTTAGACGAGTTTCTTACATTGATCGCAGATTAGGAAAATAGGGAGAAGGAAACATTAGTCATGCCGTTTTTTGGTTATTGGGTAGGACAAATAAACCCGGGAAAAATTCATAAACGATAGTTCGAAATTATGGACAACTGTCGGTAAGTCAGATTCCGGGAAACCTGATTTCAACAGGGCAAGGGCTATCGAGCCATCAGTCAAACTATCCGAATAAACCAGAAATCCAAAAGCGCATTAGCAAACCGCTCAACAATGACTGCTCGATAAATGTTCATGCGTTTGCAGTGGAAGGAACGTTCTTATTATTTTGTTGTCCATAATTTCCTGACACTGGCATTCATAAATCAGGCGTGGATGATCAAATGAACAAAACAACCAATAAAGTTATCAACTACCACTCCTTTCCAAATCAAACAATAACCCATTCTTTATTACATCCGGCGGGAGACAAAAGGAAAACATCCGTTTTTCCCGATGACGAAGCAGCGCCTGAGCAGCCTTCAGCACAGCGATCAAGATTAATAGAACCCCAAAAAGTCCCAACGCCTGACTTAGGACAAAGGACGACAGCCGCCTGTCAAGCTACCTCTCACTTTCAAAGCGATCACTCCACCGCCCGCTCAACGGATCAGGAAGCGGCCCATCAGAGCCTGAGTACCGGTGAGTTCTTTTTTGCCAATACTCCGTTAACCCAACAGCGAATTATTGATCAACTACGCCATGAACAGCCTGCAACGTATTGCATTCGTGCGCTGGATGATCTGGAAAAACATGGTCTGATGCAACAAACCTGGTTAGAGGGCGGCCAATTACAAAAAGCAAAAGGCCGACTGTTTACTGATGAGCCGATGACCCTGGTGTTTGACCTGACCTCCATGAAACCCGGTGATATCGCCAGCTTTAATGACCTTCTTCAGGTGGGACCCAAATGTAACGATAAACCACTGGGCAACCACATCCGGCGGGTATTTCTGGTCAACCACGGAATGCTGGACGGGAGCCAGCCGGCCAACCCCGACCTCTGGCGCAGATTAGGGCAAATGCCGGAAAAGGTCTTGGCAGAAGCTGACTATATTGCCGACTCGGTGACCGATGAAACCTTGCTGGCCCAAAAAACCACGGAAGACATCCCGGCCAATCCCCTCCGCGTCACCATCGACTTTGCCACCACCGACAACTGGTACCACCAACTGTTTGGTGGTATCACCCTCAATGATCGGGGTTGGCTGGTTTTTTCTGACGGGGCCCTGGCCAACCTGAAAGAGAATACCCACCTGGTGTTTAACAACGCACCATGGGACGACACTGGCTTTCAGACAGCCCTGGCAACGGCCATACGGGTTGGCGGATTTACCGCCAACAAGCAATGGGTCCGGCTGCCTGAACAGATGTCCCTGTCCGTAGCCCATGTCTGTGCCACCGAACTCAATGCCCGGAAAGACCAGACGATCAGCGACAGCACCGTTTTTTGTCCCCAAAGCCCGTTTGTGGTGATTAACGGCAGCTCAATGGAGCGTCTCAAAGGCCATGTGATGATAGAGGGCACTGCCGTTGTGCAAACGGAGATGCTCGCTAATCTGCTGCAAGGTTGCAGGCAACTGGTGCTTACTGGCGAGTTGGATGACAAACAGTGGTTATGGTTATTGTGCCGACTGGAGGAATTACCGGAGAGTAAAAGACCACAGTTGTTTGCCAATTTGCCAACCGACCGGTTGATCACTGCAAGGGCTGGCCACTGGCCAACCACTGGAGCCAACAACCAACACTGCGCCACTGTCATCTATCAGATCAACCCCGGGGACACTCTGGAATCCCTGCAACAGGTCAACCTCATCAGCCAGAGCCGTTTCACCTTTTCCCTGACCAACAGTCCACTGCTGGATGCCCTGGTCAATGGGACGCCAACGACCCTTTATGGTCTGGAGCGCAACCCGGAATTGGCTGCCAACCTGGAAACCCTGTTATTGCCCGCCCCTTACCTGTTTATTCATGGGCACAAGATGGATCTGCCAAAGGCACGGGTCACCTTCATGCCCCCCCCGAGGCAGCAAACCACCGGCTCAGCATTGATCAACGCCCTGCTCAACGTTTCCGACAGCCAACCACCTGCACCGGAAAACCCGGTCTACTCCCTGCTGATGTCACTGCCCCAATCCTGTCAAAGGAACTATCCGGACAGGCCGCCCTGGAACGGGGAGGATTTTCAGTATCGGTTTGAGCAACAGGCCGAGGCAGAACGCCTGCTGGACGGTAGCCCAGGGCTTCTGCCCTGCCATCAACGCCGGGCCTTGCATGTGCTGTTGGCCAAGGCGTATCGCGGCGATCCGGAGATTTACAGTTTCATTAAGGCGAAAATTGCCTGCTATTACCCTGATCAACCCGCCGACAACCGTGCTGACCGATCCGCCCTGGAGCAATGGCTGACCGACCACCCTGCCCCTGAGCTGAGGGACATTGAGGCTTGTTTCTGGACGCTGGCCCGGCACTGTCCGGCCACGGTACACCAGGACATCAACAACCCGCACTCTATTTGTCGCGACGCAGTGAAGCAGCTGGCCACCTATATGGTCGCCGCCGCCCCCCGGGCACAGCAGCGGCCCCTGGCACAGCGATTGGGTGTTGATCTTCGGCTGGCCCGGCAAAAACGCCTGTTTGACGGGAACCTGCGCTCAACCTTAAAAGATACCCTGATTGCTCACCGGGCATCACTCAGGCAGGGCACCATCATCAGCCAAACAACCGGGACGCTGGAGAGCCAGATTGCTGCCATTCTGAATCAGACCGACCAACAGAAATCACAACAGATCCGGGAGTTACTGGCCACCAACTTTATTGATGATCAGTTACCCGGGCCGTGCCAGGATTTGCCCGATGCCCTCCTTGCCCGACAGCGCCATCACTGGTCCCGGCAGGAGCGGCGTCTGGTGCATTTGGCCCGGAGGGTCCGGGAGCATCCCGT
>NZ_JAGHQV010000330.1:0-765 GCF_017744175.1 Thalassotalea sp. G20_0
AAGTAGGCAGCTGTCCTTCAGCACGGGGGCGGCCGCTGGGTGGGGGCGGCATGGGTTCCGCGCGGTTACGACCAGCATTAGTCGATGACCTTTGGCTGTAATAGCGGTAGGCGATCACACCGACCAGCACAAAAATTATCGTGCCCAGAGTGGCGATACAAGCTATAACGGCAGGGCTTGGTGATGCCACTGGCGGTGTTGGTGCGGCAAATGTAGCAGAATCCGGGCCGGAGAAGGTCGTTTTTGGTGCCTTGGACCCGATTGTTGGGGGCGGTGTTGGTGCGGCAAATGTAGCAGAATCCGGGCCGGAGAAGGTCGTTTTTGGTGCCTTGGACCCGATTGTTGGGGGCGTTGTTGTGGTGGCAGAACCCAAAATGGGAAAGTTCATGGTGCAGCCTGGTATTGTGGCCATCGTCTCTGTGATTGATGTATCAGGATAATTAACGATTTGGCGCTTTAGTTTTGCCAAGTCGGGGTCAATAACTGCACAGAAATCATACTGACACCGCTCGGCAGCGACATTTCGTTCGCCATTAACAATGACATTACAAATAACCGGGTTATCACCTTCTACCGAGATAGCTGCAGTGGCATTTTTACTTTTAACGATGCTATTGATCACCCAGGTTTTGGCGATACTTGCTGTTCCTACAAAGCTTCCTACGCTAATACCGGCTTTTGCCTCTCTGCCTGAGGTTATCACATTGCATTTCTCCGCTGCCGTGTGGTTAACAATACTTTCCCCCCCCCCGCCCCACATTACTT
>NZ_JAGHQV010000331.1:0-765 GCF_017744175.1 Thalassotalea sp. G20_0
GGCTGTGCACCGTGCCAGCCATTTTCAAAATACAGCCAAGGCCGTGATACTTCCAAAGATGGAAAATGGGGGCTTTTGCACCACTTTGCAGACCTAGTTGGTGACCTTTGCCCTGATCTGGTAACAATGGAGAATGTGCCAGAGCTTGTCCGGCATGCTGTATTTCATGATTTTGTCGAAGAATTGACCAGACAAGGTTATCATCTTGACTTTAAGGTTGTTGACTGTCGTTTATATGGGTTGCCTCAATCCCGGCAACGGCTTGTGTTACTGGCATCTCGATTTGGAAGAGTTACTGTTCCAGGTGCAACGCACAACACGGATCAGTTCGTGTCTGTGAGGGAAGCCATTGGCTCATTGACCAAGCTTAAAGCTGGTGAACAAGATCAAAATGATCCCCTACATCAGTGCTCTCGTTTGTCTCCTTTGAACTTAAAGCGTATCCGTCAGTCGAAGCCAGGAGGAACCTGGCGAGATTGGGATCCAGAACTGATAGCTAATTGCCATAAAGGCGACAAAGGTAAAACATATGGTAGTGTTTATGGTCGTATGAGCTGGGATGCGCCAGCCCCTACCATGACTACCCAATGTTTCGGTTATGGAAATGGACGTTTTGGTCATCCAGAGCAAGATCGAGCAATATCTTTGAGGGAGGCGGCTATTTTTCAAAGCTTCCCACCTAACTATCGTTTTACTAGGCCTGACGACCCTGTATATATAAAAGTTATCGGTAGGTTAATTGGCAACGCGGTTCCAGTAAAACTT
>NZ_JAGHQV010000332.1:0-764 GCF_017744175.1 Thalassotalea sp. G20_0
AGCATCAGCATGATCGTCAATGGCCGACGGGGTCGCCTCAAGGTGAGCTGTTGGTGTTTGGGAAGGGGATAGTTGCGAAGTCATCTCCGGTGAGATCCGGGCCATTGTGCTGGATGACAATGTCTGAGTGCCTGCCATGCCTGATGGAGTCATTGACTCATCGGTGGTATTGATCGACGAACTGAGTTCCGGAGAGAACGGAGACGTCGTGTTGGATGACAGTGTCTGAGTACCTGCCATGCCTGACGGAGTCATTGACACATCGGTGGTATTGATCGGCGAACTCAGCTCCGGTGAGAACGGAGCCGTCGTGTTGGATGACAGTGCCTGAGTGCTTGCCATGCCTGACGGAGTCATTGACACATCGGTGGTATTCATCGACGAACTCAGTTCCGGAGAGAACGTAGCCGTCGTGTTGGATGACAATGCCTGAGTGCCTGCCATGCCTGACGGAGTCAGTGACACATCGGTGGTATTGATCGACGAACTGAGTTCTGGAGAGAACGTAGCCGTCGTGTTGGATGACAGTGTCTGAGTACCTGCCATGCCTGACGGAGTCAGTGACACATCGGTGGTATTCATCGACGAACTGAGTTCTGGAGAGAATGGAGAGGTAGTGTTGGATGATAACGTCTGGGTGCCTGCCATGCCTGACGGAGTCATTGACACATCGGTGGTATTGATCGACGAACTCAGCTCTGGTGAGAACGTAGCCGTCGTGTTCGATGACAATGCCTGAGTGCTTGCCATGCCTGACGGAGTCA
>NZ_JAGHQV010000333.1:0-764 GCF_017744175.1 Thalassotalea sp. G20_0
CCCCCCCGATGCCGGCGTATGCAGATCTACCCTTGGTTTTGACATTGCAGTTCACCGCCGTGGTGCTGGCAACCGTTCCGTCAACCCGCCCCCCCCCGATGCCGGCGTATGCATTCTCACCCGAGGTGACAATTTGAACATTTTCCGCCCGGATATTACTGACTTTGCCATTAACATCAACAACACAGGCTGCTAGCCCGGTCGTCTTCTGGGAAGTTATATTGGCACCGGTAAAGTGAAGGTTCCTGATGCTGCCTTGCAGAGTGTCAACAAAACAGTCAGACAGGCCGCTGATGGTATGGCACTGCCCATCGTACTCCCCGGTGAATGTACCAATGGGTTTATGGTCTTTATTGACAACAATATTCGCTATCTGTTGATAGGTACCGCTTAGTGGATAGGCGGGATCTCGACCAATCTTGCCCAGGTTTTTTGCATCCTCTATGGGTACCGGGCAAGACGATAAATCCAACGCAACCCGAAATTCAGTTCTCGGAGAGCAATTGGCTGTTAACACACGTAGGTCTGCTTTTTGGCAAAGAAGCTGATCATTGGAGATAGATCCAAAATTCTTTTTATTGCCATTGACAAAGCTGTTCACCGCCGTGGTGTCGGCAACCGTTCCTCCGGGCCAAACACTCCCCCCCCCGATGCGGGCGTCTGCATGGTCACCCTCGGTTGTGACATGGCTGTTCACCGCCGTGGTGTTGGCAACCGTTCCTCCATAGGGAACCCCCCCCCCCCGATGCCGGCTTTTGCACTCC
>NZ_JAGHQV010000334.1:0-763 GCF_017744175.1 Thalassotalea sp. G20_0
GCGATACATTGACCATTACTGTCGATGAGAAAATTGCCGGACTGGACATTACCTACGACAATGATCAGCTGATATTCAGCGGCACCCCTACAGTCAACACTGTAAATAACCCATTGTCCTTTATGGTCAAAGCTGTTGACGGCGTAAATGATGATATTCTTTCAGCCGAGTTTAATTTGACCATTGTAGAAGGTGTAGGCTCACACCCGCTGGAAGACACAGTCTGGTACCAGCTTGAGCGAGGTTCCGATGATGGTGATGGCGATAGTACAAACAACTACACTCGTGTATGGTGTGACACATTGCAGTTTTCCGGTGGTATTGCCTACCTGAATACTCGCACCGCTGCCAATCGTACGGCTTGTACGGATACGCCAACAGCCTCAGCCGGGAATTACACCGTCGAGTCTGGCAAGATAAAGATAACCTGGTCTGATGATCAGTCAAAAGCAGAGCTTTCATTGCTCAGTGACCGTTTTGCATCCTCTGATTCCAACGATAACGGTACGTTGGTTCAGTACTTTGAAGATGGTGAAGGAACCGAAGCACTGACCTGGTTTAAGAGCAAGGCCAATGCTAAAGCCAGAATCCAGCTGACCAGCACCATGGCCGAAGGAGATGGTGACTTCCAGTACTACCGGAAAAATGGTGACAGCTATGAATTAGGTGATGTTTCCGTGACTCTGCGCTTGCCAGAGGGCGATAATGGGGATCTTGATATTGATCTATATTTCGATAACCTGCCTTCCGGGGCCGATTGTAA
>NZ_JAGHQV010000335.1:0-763 GCF_017744175.1 Thalassotalea sp. G20_0
AAGTTATGAAGCTCTTGCCCCAATCGGCTCATGCTGAACCGATTAAAAGGCCAAGTGCGAGTCACGTTGAAATCTTGATTTTCACGAAAAGCGCAGCGGATCATTTGTTCACAGCCGGATTTCAGCTCCAGCTGTTGCTCATCTGTCAAACCATCCACCGGAATCAGCACAGCGGCCAGATCAGTGCTAAGGGTAGGCATGGAGAAGCAAACGAGATCATCACCATGGCCGTGATAACCTTGATCATTAATATGGTGGTTGATGTCATTGACCAGCTCCTCCGGCGCAGGCCCGGAGGCCAGCATCAAATAAGCATTGGCAGATCCCGGCCCCCGGGGCGCTCCGTGTTCAAACCAGATATAATCCGCCCGGATTCCGGCGTAATCGGTGATGATGGCTTTATAGGCAGCGTCATGGTGGAACTGGCCCACGGCGGTGAACTGGTTCCTGCATCGGAGGCGCAGGGAGTCATCATCTTCATCATCGGTGCCCGGCAGCTGCAGCCATTCGTCTCCGTTGATGACGGAAACCACCCCCTCCACCGGTTCCGGGAGGGCGCTGTAATAGCCCGGAGCCAAGTTGTAAGCGGTGCCGATGCCCACGGCCCGGGCGCTGGTTTTCAGTTCCGGCTGATTGTCGGCAAAAGTGGCATCAATGAGGGTTCGCAGTTCGTAAACGGTGCCATTAATCGGCGGTGACTGAACCCGGGTGCCTGCCGGAATGGTCACCGCCTTGGTGACGTTCACTCGGCTGAATGTCAGGG
>NZ_JAGHQV010000336.1:0-761 GCF_017744175.1 Thalassotalea sp. G20_0
GCCTTCAAGAAAAGGAAATCTATCTGGGTCAAACAAAGAGCCGCCCAGCGCAGGCATCTGCATCCCTTCGTGTTCAACACCACCATATACCGCACGGAAAATAGCGAGCAAGCGGGACCAACCATCCCATCGACGTTCAAGAATTTCTTCCGATTCGGCTCTTAACTGCATCCTCAGTGTGGAAACAGCATAATGGGCCTCAAACCGCTCATCACCAAGTAGGAGCAGCTCCCGTTCTTCTGCACAGAGAAGGAAAACGAGCCGCATCATGACAGTTAAACCAGCCTCGTAAAGCTCAGTTGGCTGAACATCCCTTAGTAATTGTCGATTACGTTCTAGGTCAGCCTTGTCCAGCGCTTGGACCAACACTTCAACTGCGCGACGAACCTGCTCACCGAGCGCATCGGTGACTTCATCCTGATGCTTGATCGACTCATCCAGTAATGCAGGAAGCTGTTCTGTGGAGTTAACAAAGAAACGCCGGACTCCCAAAAGAGCTTCAAATGCCTGTAAGGTCACTGGCTCCTGTTGCCAGATACGGGCGAACCAACTGGCGAATGTGGTTACAGCTCCCACTGGAGCATCAATCAACATCCACTGCTCACCATTGGTTATAAGGCCTAGCCGTATATCTGTGGCCCTACATAGTTGAACCATTCTTTCAGTTGCTGCGGCTGTCCAACCGTCGCCCTTGGAAGGTGCATTCAGGTCATATCCAGGCTCAAAAGTTTTGATGAGTAGAAGATATTTTTCACTTTGTT
>NZ_JAGHQV010000337.1:0-759 GCF_017744175.1 Thalassotalea sp. G20_0
GGCCTCTTTCAGCTTCGGTGTCTTCTCAAGCTCCAGCCCATTGTCCACCAGTTTTGCCACGGCCCACAGCAGGTTGCTGATACCTTGTACATCAATATCCCTGGCTTCAGGTTTTTGGTTGCACTTATATATTACTGCATCAAGTAAAGTTGACAGTAAAGCGGCTTGGTTTTCCCTATCCCCCTTATTCATGTATTTATGAGGGGTCAAAACATCCGCTGAAGTAAATGAATGAAGCGTTGTTGTCAGGCTTCGCCAGGTCCACCCCGGTGTCACTTTAAAATCGTGCAACAATGGTATCAGTTGGCGTTGTTCACTATGATTTAATGGTCGTTTTGCCCTTGATGTGTATTGTTTGATTGAACAGGCAAATTGACTGTGTGTTTTACCTTCATAGTGATCACCATAACGAGCAGATACCCTCACCAGCCAATCCATTTTTTCTGGTGTAATGAGAGCATTAAAACCATGAACAGGTTTTATTGAATGTCCTGGTGGATGGTTAGCAGAGCAGGCGTCAGAAGCAGGGTGACATTCATTACGCTTCTGGATATAGGACGGTGGCACATTCACCTTTCTGACTGTGCCATGCCTGTATTGCCCACTCCCTGAAGCACTGGCATGAACGTCTGATTGTTTGTAATCATTACCTGAAGTTGTGTATTTCCAACTTATACCAGCACCGCTTCTGTCCATAATTATATTTCATTAATTCATGGAAAATATAAAAAATAGACTATTCTACGGCATCAGCAGGCA
>NZ_JAGHQV010000338.1:0-753 GCF_017744175.1 Thalassotalea sp. G20_0
GACGTGGTCTCTCTCTTCTTTTGATTCGGCTTTGGTTTTCACCTGGGGCAACAGCGCGGCCACGGCCTCTTTGAGCTTCGTTGTCTTCTTCAGCCCGTTGTCCACCAGTTTCGCCAGGGCCCACAGCAGGTTGGCAACTTCCTGTGGCTTGAAGTGGTCTTTCTCTTCTTTTGATTCAGCTTTGGTTTTTACAAGGGGCAACAGCGCGGCTACCGCCTCGTTGAGCTTCGGTGTTTTCTCCAGCCCATTGTCCACCATTTTTGCCATGGCCCACAGCAGGTTGGCAGTACCTTGAGTGTTGAAGTGATCTTTCCCTTCTTTTGATTCGGCTTTGGTTTTCACATGGGACAACAGCACGACCACGGTCTCTTTGAGCGTCGGTGTCTTCTCCAGCCCGTTTTCCACCAGTTTCGCCACGGCCCACAGCAGGTTAGTGACTTCCTGTGGATTAAAGTGGTCTTTCTCTTCTGTTGATTCGGCTTTGATTCTCACCAGGGGCAACAGCGTGGCGACGGCCTCTTTGAGCTTCGGTGTCGTCTCCAGCTCAAGCCCGTTGCCAACCATTTTTGCCAGGGCCCACATCAGGTTGGCGGCACCTTGGGTATCAATACTCCTGGCTTCAGGTTTTTGGTTGCCCTTAAGTATTACTGCATCAAGTAAAGTTGACAATAAAGCTGCCTGAGTTTCCTTACTTCCCTCATTCATGTATTTATGAGGGGTAAAAACACCCGCTGAAGTAAATGAATGAAGCGT
>NZ_JAGHQV010000339.1:0-752 GCF_017744175.1 Thalassotalea sp. G20_0
CTGCTGTGGGCCATGGCGAAACTGGTGGACAACGGGCAGGAGCGAACACCAGAGTTCAAAGAGGCCGTGGCCGCGCTGTTGCCCAACGTGAACGCACAGAAAGACCAATTTCATGCCCAGGGTATTGTCAACCTGCTGTGGGCCATGGCGAAACTGGTGGACAACGGGCAGGAGCGGACACCAGGGCTCAACGAGGCCCTGGCCGCGCTGTTACCCCACGTGAACGCACAGAGATACCAATTTAATGCCCAGGGTATCGCCAACCTGCTGTGGGCCATGGCGAAACTGGTGAACAACGGGCAGGAGCAAACACCAGGGCTCAAAGAGGCCGTGGTCGCACTGTTACCCCACGTGAACGCACAGAAATACCAATTTAATGCCCAGAGTATCGCCAACTTGCTGTGGGCCATGGCGAAACTGGTGAACAACGGGCAGGAGCAGACACCAGGGTTTAAAGAGGCCGTGGCCGCGCTGTTACCCCACGTGAACGCACAGAAATACCAATTTAATGCCCAGGGTATCGCCAACTTGCTGTGGGCCATGGCGAAACTGGTGGACAACGGGCAGGAGCAGACACCAGGGTTCAAAGAGGCCGTGGCCGCGCTGTTACCCTACGTGAAAGTAAAGAAAGGCCAATTTATTCCTCAGCATATCGCCAACCTGCTGTGGGCCATGGCGAAACTGGTGGACAACGGGCAGGAGCAGATACCAGAACTCAACGAGGCTGTGGCCGCGCTATTGCCCCACGTGAA
>NZ_JAGHQV010000033.1:0-73259 GCF_017744175.1 Thalassotalea sp. G20_0
GGTTCCTGGTATCAAGGCATCGTGGGAACTGGTCGGCGATCAGCTGGAAGGTCAGCGTTCCATTGTGGGCTATCAGCGGGAGGAATGGGCGGTTCCTGAAATTGGCGAGGTCTATAAGCTGATTACATCGGATGAAAAAATCAGCCAGTTTATCCGTATTACTGCTTTCAGGTCAGGGTACGGAAACAAACGATGATTTTACGCTACAGATCCGGGGGGATGCAGACTGATGCCTGTTACTTTTTACTCTTCAGAAGATCCGGGAGCGCCACAATTTGTTTATTCAGGGTCGAGCGGCAGCTATAAAATAGGAATGATTGAAATCCTGGATGCGATTCTTGTTAATGGCTATAGCGGCAAGACAGGTCTTGGCTGGACAAAAGTAATGACCAGTGCCGTTGCAGGGAGTGATCGCACCGTTTACAGAAACCAGTCAGCTTATGAATCGGATTGTCATTTGTTAGCCGAGAGCAGTCCAACTAATGGCGGCTGTTTTAAAATGCAGATTGCTGATGTTGTATCAACTCCTGAAGATTACTCCGGCTATAGTCAGGTGATTAATACTTATATAAGTGGCTACAAATGGATGGCTGTTGGCGATAAGCGGAGTTTTATTTTCATTGCATTCCCTTCCTCATACACAACCTTTAGCAGCAGTTTCCACCTTGTTGTGCCTTTGCCGTGAAAGAAAAATTGCCACGGAGACACAGGGGCACGGAGACAAGACAAAGTTTTACCTCTGTGTCTCCGTGCCTCCGTGGCAAATCTTTCATACCAGAGGGTGACGAACAATCGTCATGAGTATTTGTGGTTAAGACAAAATATTACCGCAGGAGTATTAAGGCACTGGCCAGGTTTCTGGCTGCCCGGATCAGGTTCTCCTCACCTTTGGCCAGGGCCTCGGAAAGTGGGACTGCACCGTGAACAATCGGGAACAACGCATCAATGCCACAGTCATAGACCGCGTCAACATCGGAACCCACAGAGCCAGCCAGAGCAATCACCGGAAGATTGAACTGTTTGGCAATCCGGGCAACCCCCACGGGTGTTTTTCCCTGTGCGGTTTGTCCATCAATCCGGCCCTCTCCGGTAATCACCAGATCAGCACCGATCAGTTTCTCTGCCAGGCCGACGGCGTCCATGACGATGTTTATACCCGGTTTCAGTTCAGCGTCCAGAAACGCCAGCAGGGCAGCACCCATGCCTCCGGCAGCGCCTGCTCCGGGCTGTTGCCCAACATCTTTACCAAGGTCCCGTTGCAGAACGCTGGCATAGTGTTTCAATGCCTGGTCCAGTTGTTCGACCATCTCAGGAGTAGCCCCTTTCTGGGGACCAAACACTGCTGAGGCACCATTGGCTCCGGTAAGCGGATTGTCCACATCGCAGGCCGCAATAAACTCGATGGTCTGGAGTCGTCTATCCATCGGGCCGGTGTCAATGCGACACAGACGTGACAGCGCTGCACCACCCCGGGGCAGATCCCGGCCATCAGCATCCAGAAGTTTTACCCCCAGTGCCTGCATCATACCTGCGCCACCGTCGTTAGTGGCACTGCCGCCAATACCGACGATGATGCGTTTAATGCCCTGGTCCAGAGCGCTGAGAATCAACTCTCCACTCCCCCGGGTGGTACTGACCATCGGGTTGCGTTGATCCCCGGGTATCAGCTCAATCCCTGAAGCCCTGGCCATTTCAATGACAGCGGTTTCACCATCACCCAGCAGGCCGAAGCAGGCCTGAACGGTCTCTCCCATTGGGCCGGTTACCGCAACATCCATCAGTGTGCCACCGGTGGCGTCCACCAGTGACTGCAGCGTACCTTCGCCACCGTCGGCAACCGGAACCTTGATACACTCTGCATCCGGCAGAACCTGCTGCAAACCGGTTGCAATGGCCTTTGCTACTTTGGCTGCGGTAAGACACTCCTTAAAGGAATCGGGTGCAATAACAATTTTCATGGTCTGTTCCCTGAGTATTGAAGAGTGCCGTAAATCAGTGTGGCGGCCCCGGAAAAGCAGCAAAAATAGTGCCTGCCTGGTCCATGACATTGACATTATACAAGGGGAGAATCATAGTCCGTTGGACGATCTGTTGAGTTACAGGCTCCGTAGAGAAGTTTCTATAGAAATAATCGGTTAAACGCAACGCCATTCAGCCTGTCTGCCTGAGGCTGTCTTCTAAATAAGGTTTTCTACCCAGATATATGGAGTGCTCCATGACAGAATTGAAACTGGACTCATTTGCCGAGGGCTTGCATGTTGCCGTCATCGGAGCCTCCGGTGCCATCGGCAAAGCCATGGTCCATTGGCTGGAGCAGTTACCAACAGTCACCAGAATTTATGCCTTATCACGCAGTGAGCCTGAGTTTGACCAGGTGAATAAAACCGTTTTTCACCCCATGGATCTTCTGGATGAAAACAGTATTGCCAGGGGTGCGGAGCAAATTTCGGAGCCGTTGGACCTGGTGTTAGTCACCACCGGTATCCTCCATGAGGGGGAGAGCCTGAAGCCGGAAAAATCCATCAAGGATTTCCAGCCCGATCACTTTGCCAGAATCTTCGCCGTCAATACCACCGGACCCGCCATGGTGGCCAAATATTTTCTTCCCAAGATGGCCAGAAACCGTAAGAATGTGTTTGCCGTGTTATCCGGCAGAGTGGGCAGCATTTCTGATAATCAATTAGGCGGCTGGTATGCCTACCGGGCATCAAAGGCAGCGCTGAATATGATTATCAAAAGTCTTGCTATCGAAATTGCCAGAAAAAACAAAGCATCGATTATTGCTGCATTGCATCCGGGCACGGTGGATAGTCATTTGTCCATGCCGTTTCAGTCTGGCGTGCCTGAGGGCAAACTCTTTTCGGCGGACTATTCGGCAGAACGGCTCCTGCATGTGATTGATCAGTTGACACCAGCGGACAGTGGTCACATGTTTGCCTGGGATGGCGAAAAGCTGCCTTTTTGATGGTGCAGAACCTAAGGAGATAAGATGGTTATTATTCACTGGTTTCGTCAGGATCTCAGGTTGTCTGATAACCCCTCTCTGTTTGAGGCGGCTGGCAATGGCCAAGTGCTTCCGGTGTTTATTCTGGACGATCACTCTGCCGGTCAATGGGCTCCCGGCAGGGCCAGCCGCTGGTGGCTGCACCACTCACTGGCAGCATTAAACGACGCCCTGAATGGCCGACTGCTGGTGCTTCAGGGCGACGCAGCAAAAGTGCTCCCGGAAGTGGCGGCGGAATATAAGGTGGATGCCGTTTATTGGAACCGCTGCTATGAACCCTGGCGGATACAGCGGGATCAGCACATCAAGAAAGCCCTGCGAAATGACGGGCTGGAAGTCAAAAGCTTCAATGGTTCCCTGCTCTGGGAACCGTGGACAGTGCTGAAAAAGGATCGTACGCCCTACCGGGTATTTACGCCTTACTATCGCAAAGGGTGCCTGGTAGCTGAACCGCCCAGGGAGCCATTGCCGGTACCGAAAAAAATCCGGTGTGTTGCTACCACCTCGAAAAGTGACATCAATGACCTTGACCTATTGCCAGCCGGAGGTTTTGTTCCCTCCCAGAATCCTGAGTCTGCCGGTGAGGCAAAACAGGTGCGCTGGGACCATAATCTCTACGCCTACTGGTGTGAGCAGGGCAGAGGGGTCGGTGAGACAGCGGCAAACAACAAACTTCAGGATTTTCTGGGCGAGGGGCTGAATGGGTATAAAGTAGGGCGTGATTTCCCTGCCAGACGCAGCATTTCACAACTGTCTGCCCATCTTCATTTTGGCGAGGTATCCCCCAATCAGGTCTGGTACGCATCGGCGGCTGCAGCAACCGACAGTAATGTGGAGACAGACCTGGACTGTTTTCACTCAGAGCTGGGCTGGCGTGAGTTTTCTTACTATCTGTTATACCACTTCCCAACACTGCCGGAGCAAAATTTTCAGCCAAAGTTTGACGGCTTTCCCTGGCAGGATGATCCCGAAAAACTCAGGCGATGGCAGAAGGGACTGACCGGCATCCCCATTGTGGATGCCGGGATGCGCGAACTCCGGCAAACCGGGTTTATGCACAACCGGGTGAGAATGATTGTCGGCTCATTTCTGGTCAAAAATCTGCTGCAGCCATGGCAGCATGGGGAAGCCTGGTTCTGGGACTGCCTGGTGGACGCTGATCTGTCCAGCAACTCGGCAAGCTGGCAATGGGTGGCAGGTTCAGGTGCGGATGCGGCACCCTATTTCCGGATTTTTAATCCGGTTACCCAGGGGCAGAAGTTTGATCCTGAAGGGGAGTATATACGTCGATATGTACCTGAGCTTTCCGGGTTACCGAATAAGTATCTGTTTGCGCCCTGGGAAGCCGACGACAATGTCCTTTACCAGTCAGGTGTTATCCTGGGGGAAAATTACCCATCGCCTGTCGTTGATTTGAAAAAGTCCCGGGCTAAAGCGTTAGAAGCATGGCAGGCCATTCGCACTCAATAAGCTTGCCTTGAATAGGAGCATCTTCATTTTGAATAGCTTCTAACTCAAATGGCTTCTAACTCGTATGAACGCGTTTGTGTCTTTCCAGATTTGCCTTTCTGATAAATCCTTTATTGCAAATCTCACATTCATACGGCCTCTCCCCTGTATGAGTGCGTTTGTGTCTTGTCAAACATCCCTTTCTGATAAATCCTTTATTGCACATCTCACATTTATGCGGCTTCTTCCCTGTATGAGTGAGTTTGTGTATGTCCAGATCACTCTTCTGGATAAAGCGTTTATCGCAATTCTTACATTCAAACGGTCTCTCCCCCGTATGAATGCATTGATGTCTTTTCAGATCAGACTGATAATAAAATCTGCTATCACAACCCTCAAACCCACATTTAAATGGCCTTTGACTCAGATGAGTGAGCTGGTGTCTTTTCAGACGATTATTCCTGGTAAATGTTTTACCGCAGCCATCGAATAAACATCGATGAGTCTTGCGCTTTTCTGATGGCAGGGCTGCTTTACTGGACTGCTGGAACTGCTGTTCATTAGTTTGTGAGTTGTGACCGTAAAACCCAGTCGGGTGATAAAATTCGACATGTTGACTTGCCTGATCTGGCCCTGAAGGCTGTTGACCCTGTCCGCCAGCAACCTGGTTTTCAGGGGTGGTTAATTTGCACATTCTCTCCCTGAGGTCATGAGCGACAGACCTTTCCTCCCCCTGCTTTGGTTTTATGCCCAAGTCAAGAGGCTGGCCTTGATGAACTCTTACCTCTCTGTGAGAGGACGTTGTGCCCGATACTGGTTGCTCAGAACTGGCTCTGGTCAATAAATATGAGGCTATAACCTCAATTTTTGCACCTGAAGCATTTAAATGTGCTGAATTCATGTGTTTATCATTTGTATGATAATCCTCCCGGGAGGCTGACCAATTTAATGTCGCCGCAGTAGGGTAGTCTATTATCGGTCAGCAACCCGGCTTTGACATATTTGTAGGTTTATGGTTCCCGTTCCCAATCGTTCATTTGATTATATTCAGATACCTGTTTATATATTAAAAATGATTGCCCTGTAATTTATTACACGTCTTAAGGCGTGTATTTAGCTGGATTAGATGATCAAAGGGGCATTTGATGAGATGTCTTCACTTGGGACATCGTACTGACAGGGAAGTTTAATGAGGTGGGTGACTTTTCTATTGCTCATGGTTTGAATTTTGCCGCCAGATTACTGGCGGCCATCTTTATAGTTACAGATTATCAACGGTGTTAAATAAGGTTCTTAATTGTGCGTCAAGTTCGTTAAAGTGACCAATGTCCGCCTTAGGAACTTTTCCACCGGGTTCTGGTACATATTTGAGATTGCAAATGTCCCTGAAGTAAGGGGCATCAAATTCAAAACGACTTTCCAGTTGATGACCGCAGAGTTGCCATTTGTCCTTGTCAGCAGATTTGGTAGCAATCAGCTGATTAATTGTATGTTGTATAAGCTTAATGGGTTTAACTGAGTCATGAAGCTTATATTTTTCAGGACGAGTAGTATGGATCAATGATTCAAGCGGTTGCTTAAATTCTTTTATAATTTTGATAAACCCAGCATTGTTTGGTTGAGAATCTGGCGGAATATAAAAGAATTTATCACTAAAACCTAAATCCAGAGTTTTGTTAACTTCCTTTAAAATGATAATAGCCTTGTCAATGTTTTTCCTTTTGATTTTTGCAGGATCAACCTCAAGATTACTGGAAATGATATTTTTGGCAATAAAGATATAGTAGGCCTTTTGTTTTAACTCTTCTAAAAGATTCAAGTAAAGGTTTAGGCAGTTTGTAAATGAGGTGTGCAAATTTTCAAACACATCATCTTCTAGCTTTTCAGTTGAAACCGTACCAGTTGAAACCGTGCGTGAGTCCAGGGTTTTGTTGGGAGCTTGACTCTGTTCGGAGTTGTCTGATCTACAGGACAGGTAATTAAAGGCAGACGAAATCGCCTTTACGACCCTGCCGAAGCAATAGCCGATCAGTTTAAACGGAGCTTTAATCGCCTCAAGCAATATATTTCCGGCGGAAGCTGCAATTTCAGAAATACTTTTCATAGCTTGTTTTCCCTAAGTTATTTTCCATTGTCGTAGACTGAAATTTCAATAAATTTCATACAATGCATCGATAGAGATGCGATAGTTATATCCTTTGGACATCGTTCTGATAAGAAAGTTCCATGCAAGTTGATTCATCAGAGATTATCAATGGTGTCAAATAAGTCGCTTAATCGCGCTTCTAGATAGATAAATTGACCGCTGTCCGCCTCTGGAGCTCTCTCATCGGGTTCTGGTACATATTTGAGAGCGCAAAGTTCCCTGATGTAAGGCTCATCGAAGGCAAATTGCTCCTTCAGTCTTTCACCACAGCGTTGCCATTTATCCTTGTCGGCACAGTTTGTTTCAGTAAGCTGATCAATTTCCTGTTGCAATAACCGAACAGGATAATGAGAGTTAAAATGTGAATATTTGTCTGGTCTGTTAGTAGGGAGTAACGATTCAAGCTGCTGCTGAAATGTGGTTAGAATATTGATAAACTCAGCATTGTTTGATGGAGAATCTGGCGGAATAACAAAGAATTTATCGCTAAAACCTAAATCCAGAGTTTTGTTTACGTTCTTTAATAGGGTAATAGCCCTGTCAATGCTGTTCCTGGTGATTTTTTCAGGATCAATATCAAGACGGCTGGAGATGACGAATCTGGCAGTATGGATCTGGTAGACCTTTTTATCCAATTCTTCCATAAGATTCAAGTAAAGCTCCAGGCAGTATTCAAATGCGGTCTTCACATTATCTGGCACTCCTTCTTCCAGCTTTTCAGTTGAAATTTTGCCGGTTGAATCAGTGCCAGTTAAATCAGTATTAGTTGCAACCGTTCGTGAGCTGAGGGTTTTGCTGGCAGCCTGACTCTGTTCAGCATTGACTGATCTACCGGACAGGTAATTAATGACCGACGAAGTGACCTGTACGAGCTTGCCGAAACAACGGCCGATGAGTTTAAACGGAGCTTTAATTGCTTCGATAAACCTGGCACCGGCGGAAGCAGCTATGTCGGAAATACTATTCACAGGTTGTTTTCCCTTGGCTATTTTTCATCTGGTTAGATACATAAGTGGGTATCTGATGCAATAACTATCTATATAGCTTCATATTTTTGAATCAGGGAACTTTTGGATAACTTTTCGACTCATAATATAAGATAAATAACTAAAATAATTAACAAGTAAGGATAAACTGATGCCTCCATGCTTAAAATTACACTTAACCTTAAACATATCGCTTCCTGCAACCTCTGGCTTGTACTATGAAATGAATCAAACCGATTTCACGGGTTATTTCCCGGGACTCGGCAAAACCTGCGCTGGCCGCATTGATAATAAACTGCCAGTTATGGGTAAGCCTCCCTCTTGCGATTATTCAGGGGGTGTTAAACTTGCTGATCGAACAACGGCTGAAAACAGTAACATGACCTCCCGGCTCAAAAATGTGTTACTGCAGACAAGTCGAGGAAAAGAAACGCTCAGTAATAAAGTGCTGCTGGAAAGGATATTGCTTGCAGAAGATCCCTGCTCAGAAACTCAACTCAAAACAAGTCTTGGTTTCTTTAAGCAGTACAAGCAAGATCGATTGGTAAAAAAAGCAGTGAATGATTTCTTCAAAAATTCAACCCATTTTTCGCCTGTTGACTTAGTTTGCGATGCACTGCCACAAGCCGAACAGTTGCTGGATGCGTTTGTCCAAACGCAATCTACTCAAAGGCTGTACAGAAAAGCCGTTGCGAATAACCTGGTGAACCTTGAAAGTATTTTGAGAAAGGCGGGTGTGGATATCAATCATCAAAGCCTTAAAAGTGGTAACACACCAATAATGGCCGCAGCCCGGGCAAAACACTGGGAAATGGTTAGTTTATTGCTCGATAAAAAAACCTGCGTGGATACACACAACAAATCTGATTATCATTTATTGGAAATAATTTTTTGCGCCAGGGATAAGAAAAAGATTACCGATCAGCAGCAATATGAACTTACTTTAAAAGTGCTTCAGCGTCAGCCTGATGCCAGGATTAAGGTTGCACAAGGCAAGGAGGAAATGCTACTTGCCCTTTATGCCTTTAAATATGCAATCTCGGAAAAGAATTGGCCATTATGTGATGCTTTACTGGAACAAAACGAATGTCTGGTCACCGAATTACAACAAGAACCGATAAGATCCAAGATTATCATGGATGTAGTGACGGGCTATTATGATCGGCCAATAACAACGAAGTATCTGGCTAATTTGAAAAATAGTAAAGGGCAGCCATTGTTAAATCTCAACTGTAAGACAGCTCGTGGCGAAACGCTCCTGATGCTGGCATTAAAAAAAGGCAAAACCCAAACCGTGAGATCCCTTCTTAAGACCCCGGGTGCTTTGCAAAATATTAATGATACCGTCTATTTTCAATCAAAAAATCCTAATAGGTGGTCAGCATATACTTATGCTCATTACTACAGTAACTACTATCAAAACGGCTTTCTCCTCGATGAGCTAGAGCGTCTTGGAGCATTGCCGAGACGTGCCGGTTTTTTGAAAAAAAGACCATCAGATAATAACCATGGTCATTCCAACAGTTTCGGTGTCCTTGTCCTTGATGATGGTGATTGTGATGGCGGCGGCGGTGGCAGCTGTGATGGCGGTGGCGGTGGCGATGGAGGTTGTTAGTTTTTTTTCGAAAAACTGTGATGATACTCAGGTTATTTTGGACTGGTGATTTAGACCGTGAGTCATAAAAGCTAAGGTGCCATATCTCTTACGGAGAGAGACCTGACGCCTGATTTCATTTGGTTAACTACTCAGGCTGGTATCACCCGCGCCTACTAATTCAGACAACTCCAGGCCTGTATCAGGGTTTGCGGTGGAAAAACGCTGACTTATGGTTTCTTTGATCCGGGTAAGCGGGTAGATGGCCAACGCTTTACCTTTTAACCCTTGCCAGTAGCCCTGGTACCACTGGTACAGGGCATAAAGGGTCACACCACCGGCAATCATCCCCCCGGCCACAATGCCTCCGGTCAGGGCTGTTGGAAATTCAACGTCAACTTCCTCGCTGTTATTATGAAGGGCTGAAGCCGTGCTGTTGACGGTCCCGTTACCGGCCGCAGCAGATAATGACGGCCCATTTTGCCGGGAGGGTATTACGGTTGACGACAAGTGTTTAATGGTGCATGGTATCCGGTCACTGGTGGCTACAGTAACGATGTCGGCTCTGTCGGTTGCGGGGCAACTGGCATTATCGCAGGCAAGATTTACCGTGGTGCTGATACCATCAGCAAAACTGGTTAACTCAGTATTGCAGGCAAATGTGCCGGACAAGCAGCGATCAGGATCAACAGCTGCTATGCCGGCGCGATACCCTTTGATGGTACTGCCGCAGTCCCTGGTATCGCTGATCCTGGCAAAGTTATCCTGGCGACCGGCAGCAACACCGACCGCCGCACTTCCTGTATAACTGTTCGTGTTTTTTTTCCAGGCGAATAGTTCACAGTCAACGGCGGTTGTTCGGTGGACTGTGGTGTTAGCATTGTTAAACGCCACAACAATTGCAACGGAGCTGTTGTACGTTTCAGCAGCGATTTTCGTTCCTATGGCAGTTGTGTTATGAATGCTACAGCCTTCGGCAACAGCCGCAGCAACGGCCGCATGGCCTCCCGAACCTCCTCGAATGCTGCTGGACAACTCCAGATCAGAGTCGATGTCCAGGGTATCTTTGATAATACTATTGTGACAATCTGCGGTAACGATACCAACATGATGTGCCGGTAAGTAAGTTTTAGCGGTTGTCAGCTGCAGGTGGTTGTAGCTGGTGTTAGTATTCAGAATTGTGCAATGACGGGCATCAGCAACCACCATTGCGATGCGTCCATCAATTACTTTGGAATGATATTGAATTTTGTTTTGATTGTGGGCCTGCGTATCTTCAATACGGGCAAAATCGGCCCTGCCGGCAACACCACCGATATTGGCCGCCCAAATGCCCTCAGAGCTTTCAATTCGGTTATGAATCAACGTTGAGTTTTTAACGACCACATTGTTATGTTCGTTACCAACCATTTTCCCTGCGATCAGGCCGATGTTGATATTGGTCTCGGCCCGGGACCTCTTCAAGATAAGCCTGCCGCTGCCAAATCCTGAGAGGTCTACCTTGCAGTTTTTAACCTGGTTGCTGTCGATGGTGGCTCTATCCAGTGCTTGCCCGGCCAGCATGCCGACGTCAATACCACTGCCCTGAATAGCAATTTTGACGTTATTGATCTGGTTGTCCTTGAGTACGGCGCTGTCGTTCATCTTGCCCGCCAGCATCCCCAGCTGTCTATGTTGTTTTACATCGGGTTGTTCAGCTGTGACATTGATCTTTGAATTTTCTACGACGATGTTTTCCTGCCTTGAGCCCCCTGACATAGTACAGGCAACCAGTGCTGCACTGCCTGTGTCGTTAGCCCCGGGCAGCCCTGCACGGTCAATATGGCCATTAGTAATTGCGAGATTGCGGACTGTTCCATTACCTTCCAGGCTGTTAAACAGGCAGCCCTTGAGGTTGCTGATGGTATTGCCGTTACCGTTGTACTCACCGGTGAAGTGCGGGATAGGCGAGTGGTTGCCAGCATCAATATCAGTGGTCTGTGTGTAGTTACCACTGGCTGGATAACAGGAGTCCTTTCCGACTTTGGCCAGGACTGCGGCTCCATCAACAGGAATCGGTTCGCCCCTGCAGCCCGGTGGGGCGGTTGAGGCTGCCATGGTGGGTGCTGAACTTGTGTCAGGACTGCTGGCCCGCGTTGTTGGTTTGTTACTGCCGGAGGCTTTACCAGTGGTGTTGGCTGTGGCCGAACCATGAGTGCTGGCAGGATTGCTGCCCTCTGATGAAGCCCCGCCACAACCGGGCAGGCTGGCCAGCGCCATACAGGCCATGACGAGTTGATTAATGGTATTCAGATAGCTATTGGCCGGTATGGTTTTCTGGACCAGGCGGAAAGCCAGCTCTCTGGGTTGAATATTCAGTTGTATCCATGGGGTATCCGGCTGATCAGGCCCTTGATGGGGGTCAAAGCCCGGGTGGATGGATTTAGCTATCGACTTACTGACATTCCAGTAGCGTGACCAGCCAGAAGCCTGCTCCGGGCCGGGGTTGCTATCAGTGCCAGCCGGATCAGACGTTGGCGTCATGGTTATACAGGAAGTAAGTATAGGGGGCATTGCATGTATTCCCGGTTGACAAGATTCTGATTACAAATGTAGATAAAAATAAGAATGATTAATTTTATTTTTGCAGTTCCGGGATTGTGATAGTTCTTGCTGCCGATGTTCCGGAACTGCTAAAGAGCTGAAACGAGAAATCAGTGAAACAATTTCGTTCTTTGGCGGCAGGAGGCATGAAAGCTGTTGAAGAACTAGTTCACGGTTTCAATGCAATTGATGGATTTATTTATTAACCTCCAAACTCCGTTCGTCTTGAGCGGAGTCGAAAGGCGTAAACTCCATGCACTGAATACTGTGCCAATCACCGTGCATCCTGAGCGGAGCCGAAGGACGCTCAGGATGAACGGGGATAATAGACATCAAACTCATTGAAATGATGTATTAATGTACTATTTAGACGGTTTATTGTTTTAACAGATATTTGTTGGAAACCACTTTAAAAGAGATTCTTTCCTCCGGGTCGTTGCCGTCGAATACATAGACCAGACCTTCTCGTTTTTTCTGATTGTTTATCTTTGATTTTCCGTCAGCATCCACCAATACCTCATCAACAGTTGCAGCCAGCTCCTTGCTATTGGAAACAACAGGGCAGGTGGGTAAACCTATTTCCTGGCATATTTTTTCCATTTCATCCTTTTTTATATATGACTGTTTGTCAATATCATAGATATTAAACACAAAAAGCTGGTGTTCCTTGAGTTCGTATGGATTAGCTTCTATTTTGGGACCAACGACTTCAGCCTGTATCGCTATATTTTTTCCCAGGCTCCTGAGTTTTGATTCAATGTCATTCTTACTTGCTACCTTACCTAGTGGGTGATCTCTATCTGTTTTCAGTTCGTAGTTCTTTGAGCAAATACCGAAATCGTTATTTCTCAAATAAAATGTTGAACTTGTTCCGTTCAGTTTCTCTGAGACATAGAAATTTTTATCTTTGAGGGAATGAAAAACAGATGGCAGGTTTTGTATTCTTTTTTCATCGGTCTTTGGAATAAAAAAGGGAAAGTAACCTTTGATAAAGTCACGGTCCGATAAGCTTCCCGGCCGTTCATATTTTTTAATATTGAGATTTGCGGTTACATCATCCCCCAGATTAACAGTTACATCATTTCCTAATGTTGAAAGCGGCAGCACCAGGCCTTGTGACAGCTGACCAAGGAATTTCATGGTTTTCAGGCGAAAACCTTTACTGCCATCAGGCAAGACTATATGGGAGGTTTTCTTGAGAAACTCGAACTCCTTCCTGTCCGGCAAGACGCTATCAATTTCGCAAAAAATAACCGGTTGGCCCGGTTTAAATTCTGATTTCTCAACAACTACTTTCCAGCCATCGACCGTAGCAACTTCAATCTTATCGGCATTTTTAATAGGCTGTATGTCTGAAATGGTTCTAATGGTTGCTAACTGTCTTTCTTTATCAGGGATGCCCGTATTGGCCGATAGCTGGGGAGCGTCAGACTGACTTGCCGCAATCGATCGATCAATAATAGACGTTGACTCTTTTGGAGTGTCTGGTGCAAAACCCGGGGGCTCCGTGTTGACCGGTGGCAATTGTGGTAAAAATTCACCTTTCTGACCAGAATCAACTACGGTCTTGCCAGAAAAAGTCGAATTGTTTGCAGAAGCACTGCTATCAATATTCGATTGCACGGAATTACTGCCGGGAACAGCAAAGTTTGCAGCACCTCTGGTGAGGCTATCGGAGGGCAAGGACACTGGATAATACTCCTGATAATTAATTGATCGGGTTTTCTGACATAATTTGACCATTTGTTTTAATAAAAGTTTCCTTTCCATGCCGTTGGGATCAATTTCCGAAAGCCTTCTGGTTAATTTGTAATGCCGGTGCTTTGCCACATTGATCCAGAAATTCAGCCCAGATGGTGGTGTGGTGCCTAATGCTCTGTTCCAGCTGATACCAGGGGCTGTGAATGTTTGACGCTTGCGTGATCAGGCTGAGATAGCGTTGAATGTCATCCCGGGGTGCAGCTGGCAAGAGGGAGAGCAGACGCTTGAAGTCATTCCGGATAATGATTCCTTCCTGGTCAACCCTGGCAAGATAGGGCTGAATCTTTTCCCGATAAAACAGTCTAAAGACATTGTGAAGCCTTTCTGCTTCCGCCGGGTCAGCAGCAGGGCAAACAGGCCCTTTTTCCAGACGAAGCAGCAGTATATTGGCAGCATGGTTTAGCGTCTGACTTAACAGGGTGGCTGAGTAAATGAGTTCTCCCAGGTACCGGCTGGCGGCAACCTGTTGCAAGTGACGTTCCAGATCAGTGGAGGTGTAGGGGGGGGCAAGTAATTGATCGGGCAGTAATCGGGTGAGGTAGTTAAGTGCTTCGCGGGTTCCCTGAAAATTCGCCTGATCGTCAATGGCGAGCAACCTGCCCTGACTGTGCAACTGTTTGCTGAATTCGGTATTGGCAAATACCAGATTCCACTCAATGGCTGGAAACGTTGCCTGTTTTTCGCTGAGTATCTCTTGAAGTTTGGCAATGACTTCCCGGTTTTCATCGGTTTGTCGTAAAGAGCCGATGCATTGGGGAATCAATGATAACAGGGTTTTCTCATAGAAATAGTGTTGCGAGGGGAGCATCTGCTTGCCCAGGCTGCTGTTTCTGTAGGCCACAGACTGGCTGAGGGCAGGGCATTTGAGCAAATCCAGTGCTTCCAGTGCTTTTATACGGAGATCTGGTGCCGGGTAAGCACGTTGTCTTAATGGGGGCAGTGTGGGTATAGCGATCTCTGGTTCAGGGATATCGATACCGGTAACCCGGCTGAGTCGATGGGTGTATTCCTCAAGAAAATACTCAGGCGAGGTGTGGTCTGAGCATCCGGATAGCATCAGGGCAAAGACAAATAACAGGGTTGGAAACCGGTCTACCGTTATCTTGATCACTGGACCCTCAGGCAGGGATGCTGTTTTTGAGGCTTTCATGTTGGTATAACATAGCCAGTTTATTATTTTTAGCTTTTTTTAAGGTTCAGCGCTGGCTGTTAATGACAACAATTTTATGAAACATCGTGTATGAAAATAGTGGCTGATGAAAATATTCCCTTGCTGATGGAGTGCTTTGGGGCGATGGGGGAGGTGGTTGCTCTGCCTGGCCGGAACATTTCACCGGAGGATGTGCAGGATGCGGATGCTTTGCTGGTACGGTCGGTGACTAAAGTAAGTCGGCAACTGGTGGAAAACAGTTCACTGAAGTTCGTCGGCACTGCCACAGCAGGTTTTGATCATATCGATCGGGAGTATCTGGTCAGTCGGGGAATTGCTTTCAGTCATGCGCCGGGTTGCAATGCCACGGCAGTGGTTGAATACGTTCTGGCTGCTTTGGATATTCTGGCAGAGCGTGACGGTTTTGAACTGCATGATCGAACAGTCGGTATTATTGGCAAGGGGCAGGTGGGTGGTCGTCTGTATCAGACGATGGAGCGGCTTGGGGTAGAAGTGTGTGCCTGCGATCCCTGGCTGGCATTGGCAGAAGGCAACAGTGGTCGTTATGTCAGTGTTGATAAACTGATTGCATGTTCGGATGTCATTTGTCTGCATACCCCACTGATAATGGATGGCCCTTATCCAACCCATTATCTGATCGGTGAGCAGCAGCTCAAGGCAATGACACCGGGAACGGTGTTAATTAACGCTGGGCGGGGGCCTGTGATTGATAATGTCGCTTTAAAGCAGTGTCTGGGCGAGCGTGACGATCTGACAGTTGTGTTGGATGTCTGGGAGCATGAACCCGATGCCGACCCGGAGCTGATGGCTCGGGTCGATATTGCTACCCCACATATTGCCGGATACAGCCTGGATGGAAAGATTCGCGGTACGGAAATGATTTACAAGGCACTGTGCCAGCACTTTGGGTTTCCTGCCAGGGTTCGTCTGCCTGCGATTACGCCACTGCCGGTACTGAAACAGATGAAGTTCAGTGAGGGAATGACTTTTTCGACCACCTGTTCCAGGGCGATCCGTTCTGTTTACGACATTCGTCGTGATGATGCGGCGATGCGCAAAGGGCTGATAAGGGCTGAGGAGTCTCAACGTAAGCTGACGTTTGATTTGCTGCGTAAGGATTACCCGGAACGTCGGGAGTTCAGTACACTGCGAGTGGAGTTGAAAGACTGTGCAGCAGAATTAGTGCATATCTTTCAGGCATTGCAGTTCAAGATTGGTGATGAGCTCTGAATGGAGTTCATTCTGCCCTACTGACTTCAGCACTAAATATTCAGAAAGTCCTGCCAGCAAACCAGAAGGGTTTTAAAGTCATCCAACCCACAGTGGCTGATGGATTCATGGTCGTAATAGTCCAGGTCTTCCATCTCTTCACAGTCCATTTCGGTATCCAGCAGGGCGGCCCGAACTTCGGCGTGATCCCGGGTCAGATGAAGGCGATAGTCTGTGCCATCATCAAAATATTCCCAGCGCTGTCCTTTCTCCAGACTTTCAACCACCAGTAACAGGTGCTCCAGCTGTTGCCTGTTACTGCCCAGCTCATCGGTCAGCCAGATGCCCATTGCTTCATGGTCCATGGAGAACTGAGCTTCGGGACGACCGGAAAAGTTGCGCTGGAAATGATAGTCCATAGTTGTGTGATATCAGAGAAACCAATAAAAGCGGGAAAGCTATTTTAGAAGGCTGCGCAGGTTTGCCAATAAGTAGTTCAATCAAAGTTAATCAATATAATCTATATTTGTGACATGTTTTCATAATGACTTGCTATTGCTGCCCGGGCCTGGCCGGAAGTCCTAGGTTTCGGGTGATATCGGTCCTGGCATCCTGAAGAGCAAAAACAACCTTTCCCTGGTCACTGTGATATTTCCCCCATATATCCGCCAACTGTTGTGCTGCTTCAGTATTCCCGAGCAGAACGTGGTATGTGGTTCCAGCTTCAATCAACTCGATCAGATCCCGTGGGGAAATCGCCTGCAATGTACTACCTTCCCCGAATTTCCCGTACCGAGAGAGATGGGCTTCTACTTCGGCCAAATTTACTGTCACCTCTTCTGTAAGCCCGTTAACCGCGTCGGGTGCCAGATGCTGCAAGGCTCTGGCAAAAGCGACCGGATACCGGTCATCGCCTTTAAAGTGAAGCTGATACCATTTCGGCATACTGTCAATGAGTATTTTCTGTTTTTTGCAGGCAGTCCTAAGCTTCATGCGTACCTTGCCACACACACTGTCAAAGTCTTCGAGCACTCTTTTGCATGGCTTGCCGGGGGTAGCCGTAACTTTCCTGTCGATTATGTTCTTTACGGAAGAATCAGAGCGATAGCCCTCATCTTCAGACACCTGACTCGTGTAACGAACGAATTCAGTCGGCTTTGGAGACTCCCGCTCTTTATCAACACTATTATCACCCTGGTGCACTAATGGTTTTGGGCCAATACCCGGGGCCGAATTGGCCATGTCAACACTCCCTGTATTTTTTGCCAGCAAGCTTGCACAACACCGTATCAATCAGGTTTTGATCGACCTGAATTCCCTGAAACTTTAAAAGCCTGCCGGACAGATTCCTATGGGCCAGGTCAACTGGCAAGCGGGTGTGAGTACTGAAGCGTTCTTTTGCAGTAATGCCTCAAACCGGTGTGATGCACCAGAATTATTCCCTGAATGTCGTTCACCTGCGTTTTTGGTCTTATTTTGGTGCATGGATTATCGATGACCGGAAACCTGAGAGCATTTTGCCACCGGCAACAGGCTACCGGTCCGGCAAATCCTGTTGTGACAGCACTTTGCGTGTTTTGGCATATCCCCTGCATGTGGGGAGGAAGAATTTGGTTCATCAAAAGGGGAATTAGCCGAAATGAGCGGGAAACAAACCCTGGTAGTGGTCGGTAATGGCATGGTCGGCCATAGCTTTATGGAAAAGCTGGTGGCTGCTGGTGGATTAGAGCAATACCAGGTGGTTGTTTTTGGTGAAGAGCCCCGCCCTGCATACGACCGTGTTCATCTGTCCGAATTTTTCAGTGGTCGAAGTGCAGAAGACCTGTCCATGGTGCCTGAAGGTTTTTATCAGAAAAACGGCATTGACTTGATTCTGGATGAAGCGGTTATTGCCATTAACCGTGATACCCGGGAATTAACCACCAATAAAGAGAGAAGTATTCATTACCACAAGCTGGTGCTGGCTACCGGTTCTTATCCTTTTGTGCCGCCGGTACCGGGACATGAGCGGGATAACTGTTTTGTCTATCGCACCATTGAGGATTTGCAGGCCATTGCCAAAGCGGCTGGCAGCAGCAAGGTTGGCACCGTGGTTGGTGGCGGGCTGTTGGGGCTGGAAGCCGCCAAAGCGTTAAAGGATCTTGGCCTTGAAACCCATGTTGTTGAGTTTGCGCCCCGGTTGATGGCGGTCCAGGTGGATGATGGCGGTGGTGCCATGCTGCGACAGAAAATTGAAGCGTTGGGTGTGCAAATCCATACCGGCAAGAATACACGGCTGATTACGGATGGTGAGGGGGCTGTCCACCAAATGCAGTTTGCTGATGGTGAGGTTTTAAACACCGATATTGTGCTGTTCTCGGCAGGTATTCGCCCTCGGGATGAACTGGCAAAACAGGCCGGGCTGGTGATGGGTGAACGAGGGGGGATCGTTATCAATAATGACTGTCTGACCTCGGATGAGTCGATTTACGCCATCGGTGAGTGTGCGTTGTGGGATAACCGGATTTTTGGCCTGGTCGCTCCCGGTTACCAAATGGCCCAGGTGGCCGTTGATCATATAACCGGTAAAGGCAGCAGCCAGTTTGCCGGCGCAGATATGAGTACCAAGCTCAAATTGATGGGGGTGGATGTTGCCAGTATTGGTGATGCCCATGGCAATACGAAAGGCTCGCTCAGCTATCAGTTTATCGATGAGGAAAAACAGGTTTATAAAAAACTGGTGGTTTCCAAAACCAAAAAGCGGGTCTTGGGCGCGGTGCTGGTGGGTGATGCAGACGACTATGGCACGTTATTGCAAATGATGTTGAATGGCATTGTGCCACCGGCCAATCCGGCTGAGTTGATTTTACCTCAAAGCGATGGCAGTGCCAGTGCCGGACTGGGTGTTGCGGCACTGCCGGAGACTGCCCAGATCTGTTCCTGCTTCAATGTCAGTAAAGGCGATCTGGTCGGTGCAGTGGCCGCAGGTTGTCAGGATATTGCCAGCCTCAAAGGGTCAACCAATGCCGGAACCGGCTGCGGTGGTTGTGCGCAATTGGTAAAGCAGGTGCTCGACCATGAATTGACGCAGCTGGGTGTCGAAGTCAAAAAAGATATTTGTGAACACTTTCCCCATTCAAGACAGGAGTTGTATCACCTGGTCAGAGTGGGTGAGTTGACAACGTTCTCTCAGGTGATCGAAAAGCATGGTCGTGGAATGGGCTGTGATATCTGCAAACCAACCATTGGTTCCATACTGGCTTCCTGCTGGAACGATTACATTCTGAAGAGTGACCATGCTCCGCTGCAGGACACCAATGATTATTTCCTGGGGAATATCCAGAAAGACGGCACTTACTCCATTGTTCCACGGGTGCCCGGTGGTGAAATTACCCCTCAGAAGCTGATTGTTATTGGCGAGGTGGCCAGAGACTTTAATCTTTACACCAAAATCACCGGCGGGCAGAGAATTGATCTGTTTGGTGCCCGGGTGAATGAGTTGCCCGCTATCTGGCAGCGGCTGGTGGACGCCGGGTTTGAAACCGGACATGCCTATGGAAAATCCCTGAGAACGGTTAAATCCTGTGTCGGCAGTACCTGGTGTCGTTATGGTGTTCTGGACAGTACCAGTATGGCCATTGCCATTGAGCACCGTTATCGCGGGGTGCGTTCACCCCATAAAGTCAAAATGGCCGTTTCGGGATGCACCCGGGAATGCGCTGAAGCCCAGAGTAAGGATGTGGGCGTTATTGCCACCGAGAAAGGCTGGAATCTTTATGTCGGCGGTAATGGCGGTATGAAACCCAGGCATGCTGACCTGTTTGCCACCGAACTCGATGATGAAACCCTGGTGAAATATATTGACCGTTTCATGATGTTTTATATTCGCACCGCTGACCGGCTCCAGAGAACCTCGGTCTGGCTGGATAATCTGGAAGGCGGTCTGGATTATCTCAAGTCAGTGATCATGGATGACAGCCTTGGCATTAATCAGGCATTGGAAGATGAAATGACCCATCTGGTGGGCACCTATCAGTGTGAGTGGAAAACGACACTGGAGAGCCCTGAAAAACTCAAGCGTTTCAGCCATTTTATCAACAGTGACCAGCCAGACAGCAATGTTGTTTTTGTCGATGAAAGGCATCAGATACGACCAGCAACAAAGCAGGAAAAAATACAGCTGAAGGAGGTTATCTAATGAGCCAGTGGACGACGATCTGCCAGGATGAACAACTTTCTGCAAACCTTGGCATCTGCGCCCTGGTGGGTGCTTATCAGGTGGCGGTATTCCGGGTAAAGGATCAGGTGTTTGCCCTGGATAACTTTGATCCATTCAGTGGTGTCAATGTGATCTCCCGGGGCATTGTCGGGGATCTACGAGGGCATCTTGTTGTGGCGTCGCCTATTTACAAACAGCACTTTGATTTAACCACCGGACAATGTCTGGAAGATGATACCGTCAGCCTCAATGTATTCCCGGTGCGAGTCCATGAAGGTGCCATACAGGTGCAGCCTGCACCGCTGGTAAGACCAGTTGCTGAGCAGGTTGCCTGATGAGCCATTATCAACAGCCGGATGGTCGGCAAAAACTGGTGGTTATTGGCAATGGCATGGGCTCGGTCCGCTTTCTTGAACATCTATTTAACGGTGGTCAGTGCCCTTTTCATGTGACCGTACTTTCGGAAGAGGGCTGCCCGGGGTATAACCGGATTCAGCTGTCCAAATTGTTGGCGGGCAGTGTCGATCTGGATGGGATTCAGCTGAAAAGTGCCGCCTGGTATCAGCAGCTGGGTATCGAGCTACTGATGGGCGAGAACTACAAAGCTGTCCGGATTGATCGGTCATTAAAGCGGGTAGTCACCCACGGTGGTGATACGTTTGACTATGACCGTCTTGTTCTTGCCACTGGTTCTTTGCCCAATCAGATTCCGGTGCCAGGGGCGGACCTTCAGGGGGTTCTGGCCTTTCGCAGTCTGGCCGATGTCAATCTGATGCTGGAAGCGGGTCAGGGTCAGGCCGTGGTGATTGGCGGTGGTTTGCTGGGGCTGGAGTGTGGCAGTGGTCTGGCCAAACGGGGTATGTCGGTGACCATCGTCGATAATATGCCCATTCCCATGGCCCGTCAGCTGGATCAACATGCCGGTGGGCTTTTGCGCAAGGAACTTGAGGGCAGAGGCATTGCTTTTCGCAGCAGTGCCACGTTGCAATCTTACCAGGGCGTTGATGGTCGGGTTTGTGGTGTGCAGATTGACGGGGAATATCTACCCGCATCGCTGGTGGTGGTGACTGCCGGTGTCCGGCCTAACATACAACTGATGCAGGAGGCGGGCCTGAAATGCGACCGTGGGGTTCTGGTCAATGAACGGCTGCAGACCTCTGATCCGGATATCTTTACCGTGGGTGAATGTGCGCAGATGCAACTGACTGGCGGGCAGGAAACGCAGTCATTGTTGTTTGGTCTGGTTGCTCCGGTGTATCGGCATGCGGAAATTGTTGCTGCATCGTTGCTGGGGGACCATGGTCAAACGTTTACGCCAGTCCCCATTCCCACCAATTTGAAAGTTGATGGTATCAACCTGTTTTCCAGTGGTGAGTTCATTCCGTCTGACTCTGATCAAGTGATGACACTGGATGCTTCAGACGCTGGAATCTATCGCAAACTGGTACTTCAGAATAATCGCATCAAAGGTGTGCTCCTGTATGGTGATGTAACTGATGGCCTTTGGTACCAGGAGTTGATGGAGTCAGGCACTGATATCTCATCCATCCGGCAACAACTTATTTTCGGGCAGCGTTTTCTGGCTGCATGACGGTTCTGATTCAGGCAAACATCATGGCAGTAAATCAATTGGCAAAGGCTATCAATACAACATGTGCCTACTGTGGTGTGGGTTGCGGTATTTCCGCCAGGGTGGTTGATCCTGAGCTGCACCTGGTGGAGATTACCGGGCGGGAAGATCATCCTGCCAATTATGGTCGGCTCTGTTCCAAGGGCAGCGCCCTCGGGGAAACGGTATCACTGGACGGGCGTCTTCTTTACCCAAAAGTTCATGGTCATCAGGTAGTCTGGTCTGAAGCCCTGGATCAAGTGGCCGCACGGCTCCAGGAAACCATTGAACAGTATGGGCCGGACTCTGTGGCTATTTATGGGTCGGGTCAGCTGCTGACAGAAGACTACTATGTCGCCAATAAACTGATGAAAGGGTTTATCGGCAGTGCCAATATGGACACCAATTCGCGGCTCTGCATGGCTTCCACCGTGGCTGGCCAGAAGCGTGCGTTTGGTTCGGATACCGTACCGAATACTTATCAGGATTTGGAGCTGGCTAATCTGCTGGTGCTGGTGGGCTCCAATACGGCCTGGTGTCACCCGGTGTTATTTCAGCGTATCCGGGCGATGAAAGAGCAGCGGCCGGACATGAAAGTGGTGGTGATTGACCCGAGACGCACAGAAACCTGTGATATTGCTGATCTGCATCTGGCGATAAAACCGGGGGCGGATGTATTGCTGTTTAATGGTCTGCTTACCTGGCTTGCCGATCAGGGTGCTTTGGATCAGGACTATATTGATCAACACTGTCAGGGCTTCGATCAGGCGCTGGAAGCGGCCAGAGCCAGTGTTGGTGATATACAACAGCTGGCGGATGCCTGTAGTGTAGAGCAAAACGAACTTATCCAGTTTTATCACTGGTTTTGTACCACCGATAAAACTGTGACGGCCTGGTCGCAAGGGGTAAACCAGTCAGCAGCCGGGACGGATAAAGTGAATGCCATGATCAACTGTCATCTGGCTACCGGCCGTATCGGCCGTCCCGGTAGTGGTCCATTGTCACTGACCGGGCAGCCCAATGCCATGGGTGGCAGGGAAGTGGGTGGGCTGGCCAATCAGCTGGCTGCGCACATGGAGTTTACGCCTGATGATATCGCCAGAGTCGGGCGTTTCTGGCAGGCAGCCAATATGGCGCAGTCTCCGGGCAAGACGGCGGTTGACCTGTTCAAGTCAATGGATCGGGGTGAAATACGTTTTGTCTGGATTATGGGGACTAACCCGGTTGTCAGTTTGCCGGACAGTAATCGGGTGATAAAGGCTCTGAAAAAGTGTCCGACAGTGGTCGTTTCAGACTGCATCGAACACACGGATACGGCTGAATTTGCCGATATTTTGTTGCCAGCAGCACCCTGGAGTGAAAAGGATGGCACGGTAACCAACTCTGAGCGGCGAATTTCCAGACAGCGCGCGTTATTTCCCACGGCCGGAGAAGCCAGGCCGGACTGGTGGATGATCAGTGAAGTGGCAGGCCGTCTGGGGTTTGCCGAGGCGTTTAACTATTCCGGCAGTGCCGATATTTTCCGTGAGCATGCGGCACTGTCAGGCTATGAAAATAACCGGGAAGGAAAAGTCCGGGATTTTACCATTGCCCCCCTGGCCAATATCACTGACTCAGAATATGACGCTTTGGAACCGTTTCAATGGCCATTCTCAGCGGTTCAGGGTGATGGTTCCGGGGCGCTGTCTGATACGCAGCCAGTAATATCAACAACAGCAAGCAAGGCACGATTTTTTAAGGATGGCGGTTTCTTCACCGGGAATGGTCGGGCCAATTTTATTGCCACTGATGTTCTGCGCCCCCTGAATGCTCCCGGAAAGTCTTATCCACTGTTGCTGAATACCGGACGGGTGCGTGATCACTGGCATACGATGACCCGATCCGGGCTTTCAGCCCGGTTGAATCAGCATACCGATGAGCCGTTTCTGGCCATACATCCGAAAGATGCTGAAAATTACCAGTTGCGTGATCAGGCGTTATGTCAGATTTCATCGGAATTTGGCAAAGCGGCGGTGCGAGTGCAGGTTTCTGAAGCTCAACGGCCTGGTGAAGTGTTTATGCCCATGCACTGGACACGCCAGCACAGTGAGACGGGCTTTTCCGGGGTGCTGGTGAATCCGGTGCTTGATCCTGTGTCCAAACAGCCGGACCTGAAGTATACGCCGGTGGCTGTTGAACCTTACCACACTGAGCAGTATGGCGTGCTTATCACTCGGGAGAGAGTAGCTTTTGGCGACATTGGTTATATGACTGAGGTCCGTATTGAAAATGGCTATCGCTATGAAATGGCGGGTAGCAACCTGGACCAGTTATCACTGTTCTCAGGGCTCAAGGGCTATCAAAAGGTTGAATTTACCGACAATACCGTTGGTGAGCGTCGGATGGCCTGGTTCAGTGATGCTCAGCTTCAGGCTATTTGGGTATCAAGTCAGGCGATATCTTCCTGTGATCGGCAGTGGTTACAGTCTTGGTTTTGTCAGGCGGCCTCAATTGAGGAAGCCTGGTGGGTTCTGTCCGGCAAGCCTCCCCGGGGAGAAGATGCCGGCAGGCAGGTTTGTGCCTGCTTTGGAGTTGGTGAGAAGACCATCTGCCGGGCCATTGCTGAACATGGGTTGACCGATCCTGTGCAAGTGGGAAGTCATTTGCAGGCGGGAACGAACTGTGGGTCCTGTATTCCTGAAATCAGAGGGTTAATCAAGAGAGGTTGATAATAGCCTTTTCCACTTGTTTTACATCCGGCAAAATCCCTGGGCACCCCTGGTATTGCCGTACCGGTTATTACAGTCGACTGAGCCAGTATCCTCACGTCGCGTATTAGCCTTGGAATTCCGGACATAGGTGCAACAACAAAACAGGTAACAGGGCATGGAACTAAAAGACCTTTGGTTAGTCTCATAGCAATAAGGATAATCCGCAACAGGATTGCGCTATTGAGAGAACTCAAGAGGTTTATAATTATGAGTAACCCTTTAAATAACCCACCATCACTATACATTGGGAGTGCATCGCCACGTCCACCGGGACCGGGCCGACCTGATGGCGCGGCAAGAGGAGCAGACCCCGGATTCCCCGATAGAGCCCAAGATGGTATTCCCCGAAATTTTCGCGGCAGAGGTATTACCATCGCCGAGCAACACCCATCATCGGTAAAGCGAGGGAAATTGACAATCGGTAATGAGGGAGGTAGTTACATTGGTACTCATTTACCAACCGGCCCTATGGCGTTCTTTCCACCAGATCGCGTCATCCGTGAAATTAACAACCCTTCTTGGCTGACCAATTCTCCCAGTGCCGTTTATACACCAGAATCTGGAGCAATGGCTGGACCTTCCCGTAACCCTGATGCCCCCGGCTTCAGTTCTGAGATTCAGGTGCCGGATCATTGGGTGAATCCGGGGGGTATGCAACCGTTTGCGCCTCCTTCCGATGGTCCCAAATTACCAAAACCCAGAACTCTTTAGAAAAGTTACAAGCCCTGCCATGCTCAATTCTAATAGCTGTCGGTGTTTTTAACACCAATTGCATTTTCTAAATATCTGTTGGTTTATGACTTGTCAGACAGTGATAGAATAAATGGTACGGGCTAAAAACAAATAAAAATACGGATATTCCTGTGCCTGAATGGGCATGGAAAAACTATAAAAATGAAAATTTACTTGGAAACAATCCAGGATATAAAAGTACTTGTTGAACAGAATGAAATCAGAGACAAGCAGGATATTGCACAATATCTGGACCGCTGTTCAGAGCTTGATCCTGTGGCAGAGGGTGTTTATGCCACGGTTTATAACCTGCCCGATGAGCCGGATAAGGTGGTCAAGGTGTGCCCTGACAAAAAAGATGGCTATTACCTTTTTGCCCGATGGTGCATGACACCGGAAAACCAGAGCAACCCACACCTGCCTGTTATTCATCGTGAAGATGTCATTACCTTACCCTGCGGGATGGTGGTTCGGGTTTACGTGGTGGAGCGTCTGTCAGACTTTATGGATGATGGGTCGCGGGCAACAGAACCCCGGCACTTTCATGACTATGACTTTGGCCTTTTATGGGGTTCCTGTAAGGCGGTCATGCAGTCTTTTGGTGTGGATAACAGTGAGTTTCCCGAGGAAATCAAAACTCTGGAAGTGTTTGTTGAAAAGATAAAAGTATCCAGTTCTGATTTGGTGCAACGAGCAGGCAACAATATCTCCGATGTGGTTGATGACGGTATCATTGAATCCCATGAAGACTTTCTGCAAACACTCTTTGATGTATTGACCCAACTGTCAACGGTGGGCTCAATGGACCTTCATGGCGGTAACTTTATGCTTCGTGGTGATACGGTTGTGATTACTGACCCAATTGCCCACAGGTATTAAGTGCTGTTCTGAAAACTGAAGCTGAACTGAAGACGATAATATTGACATATTGAGCTGATAGCGTGTTCTGCTTTAGCCCTGATACTCTCAAACTCCTCTTTAGTTGGCAAAGTATCGTTATGAATGGTTATCTCTACATTGACCCATAACCATCTGCCGAGCCAGATCATGCTGATATTGATTTGCTGAGCGTCCCACTGCGCTGCAATGACTTTTTTTGTCGATTCTAACAACTCTGGTGTTACCACATCTTTTAACAGCAATTGTTTAAAGTTTTTGTGCAGTGTCTTGAGGGGGAGCCCGACCAGAAACAGCAGTAGCGCTATGGTGAGTATGGAGTCAATAAAGGGGGTGATCGGGTGACTATTTCCTAACCGGTAAGCTATGGCAAACGCTGCCGTAGCCGCTGCACTGACGGCAGAGTCAACCAGCCACTCCTGACATTCAAAATAGATCAGCGGGGAAGGTTTTGAACGATGAAGCAGAAAAAACAGTGTGGCTGTGGCTCCCCCGATGATCATTGAAAAAATCTCATAAGCCAGGGCAAGGTCAAACTCCGGTATATACCCACCCGTAATAAGTTTGCAGATGGAAAAAGACAGTAAGGCAAGGCAAAGTCCCAGTAAAATAATGCCTTCAAAAAATAGCATTAATGGCTCAAGGGTTGGATAGCCATAAGGGCTTTCAGGGGATGGCGGCAGCTTGACGATCTGGGATATCCTGACATTTGCCATCATGGTCAAAGTACAAAGCAGGGAATAACAGCCATCCAGCAGTACAGCGTTTGAGCGGCTGTAGAAGGCTACGAGAATACCGGTCACTCCAAAAAAAAGCTCCAGCACGACAGAATAGCGCAGGATGTTGAGCTCATTTAGCTGTAGCCAGTGATACATATTGTGCTCATCGTACATCTTTCAGGAGCGTTAGAATCTGCTCTTTACCATCTTTGTCGATGACTAAGCTATGAGACATTGCGCAGTCTCGAATGAAGGCATTCCTTCTCAGATTTTTAATTTGGTAATTACCAGGATTCGCTTAAAGGTAATCATGGCAAATCAGGTATGATTTATAGCAAATCACAGAGCCACGTGTGCTTTAATCTGTGCCGAAAAGCAGGGAGTTACATTATCCCTTCAGGTGTCTCAGCTTCAGGGATTAAGGGATAACTCTCCACGTTGGGTAGCTGGTAGTGCCACCACTCGGTTACCAGGGGCTTAAAACCGGCAATATTCATTACGCCTGCCAGCATAAGTCGGTTGCGCTGTGCTTCTTCTGAAACCAGAGCGTTACCATGATGGGCCAGCGGACGAAAATCATCAAATTGGCTGCCCATATCAAGTTCTTTGCCAAAACGGTCGGTGATGGTGAGATCTACCGCAACGCCTCTGCAATGAGGGCAGGGGTCGGATTCCGGGTTGCCAACATAGTCAGGGTTCGGCATATGTTGAAACAGGATTTGCTGTGCCGACAGTGGACGAAAGGCATCCCAGATTTTGAGCCGGAGATTCAGTGGTCTGAGCAGCTCGGTCGCTTTCAGCAGGCAAGTCAGTGCGTCAATATGCAGAAAGCATTGGCTGCTTTGGTAAATGGGCTTGCCGGTAAAGTTGTTGCTACTGGCGTAGGTAATATCAAGGGTAACGGGGTGGTGCTTTTCGCTAAGTAGAACCAGATTGCCATTACTATTTATTGTCGTCACTGGAGTCTCCATACCAAGGCAAATAGCAAGCATAGTCACTGTTTCACAGGTTTCCTGTATTTTTAACGGGATATGGGGATCTGTTCGTCCTGAGCCTGTGGAAAGGGGAGAACTCCGGCCCCTCATCTTGCCACTACCAGATAAACCAAACATATGAACTATCAGTAAATAAATCTGTCTTGTATGCAAAACCCTTTATTCAGGTCAGCATGTTTATGGAAAGTCTTCACCAGTCAATTCCCAGGTGTACGCCACTGACTCGTTGCGAGCAGAACTTTGATTTGCAATGGGGTCCACAGTGCAAGGTTTATGCCCTGGCCGTTGTGCACCATGTTTTATGTGCCTGCGGCCAGCTGCTGCCCTACAAAAATGGTGATGCGAGTGCATTAAGCGCACGTAAAATTGCCAAGTCCTGCGGTTCGGCCATCGGTGAGATTACCTCGCCCGAGCTGTTCCAGAAAGTGGCCTGCCGGATGGGAATGGCCACCAGTTTACGTGAATATAAAGACTCGGTTGAGATGGTGTCGCTGCTTGACCATGCCTTTCGAGCGGGACGCCATGTCATCGTTTTTGTCCAGATGGACCAGGATACCTACAGTCGCCCGGCCTCGTCCGACTGCCACAGTCAGTGGCTTGAGCACGCCATTGTGGTTGTCGGTTGGAGTTCAGACACTCTGACAACGCTTAAAGCCGAGGGTGGTGTCAGTAAAGTGGAGTACAAAACGCTCAGCGTGACCTGTTTTAACCGATCCGGTGGTATAGAAGACATCAGCCTGTCCGAGATCTACAACAGCTCCTGTCAGGTGGCGGAACAGAGAAAGCCTGAGCGTTTCTACAAACATTTGACTGTCAAGGATCATGTGCCAGATCGTACTATCAAGGACTCCTGGCTTGGCATCTGCGATTCATATCGCAAAGGTAGGGGGTCTTGCTACTGGCACGATTTTGATTCCAGTTACCATCTTTGCCTCAAGCTTCATCGCGAAAAGTATCCGGATTTGTACATATCCTACGACTCGGATGCCTTGTTCGACAGGGCTGCATCCGGTCTTATTCCTGAAATTGTTACCCGCGAATCGTTTTCGGACAACGGCAGTTTCAGAAAGAAACTGGTCGTTGTCTCCTTGAAGACGACAGATGATACCCATCGTGCGTTCTGACTCCCGTGATGGGCATCGGATAACTTTGACGCTTGGCCGGGCTTTTGGCGTGCGTTATTAAGCTTGTATCGATTATCAGCTGCGCTGGTCGAAAAAAAACTGAAGATATACAAGATCTTCAGGTGCCTTTATGGATGGCGTATCCGGGAATGGGAGCAATCGGCCTGTGGATGTTGCCGGTCAGGATAACAAACCGATTTCATCGGGACAGCAAGTTGGGAGCGTGGTGGATAATGCTGAAAAGGCATTACCTGAGTCTGAGCTCCATCACCATGAAACGGGTTTACTGGCACGAAGCGTAGCCGGGACGGATCTCTCTGTGGGTTGGTCTAGCGCAGATGAAGATGCCTCCAGCGGGGATGAGGGCAACTCTAGCGGGGGTGAGGACAGCGCAGACAGTGTCAACGGTGATGAAGGTTTTGCTGATGTTGAGATTCCCGGTCTCAACAGTGGTCTGGATTCATCTCCCCAGGCAGATGACGACGATAACGATATCATCTTCAGAGATGACAACTCATCCGGGATTGGAAGTGCACCAACGACTCCCAGCGAGAAACCTGAAGCCCCCTGGCCGGTGCCTGCCAGCGCCAAAGAAAAGTTACCCGGGCCGGTCTCCCTGGGGGAAAATCCAGATAAGTCCAACGCTACTGCCAGTGAAATCAGCTGCGATAATAATGCTGAACCTCCAGCCTGCGAGACGCTCGTGGTCAGGTACTCACCCCGTGCCCCGGCAAAGAAGCCATGGATAATCCGAAGTCGCAGTATTGATGCCAGTGATGAAGAGGCTAGGGCGGTTTATGAGGCCGATCATCATGAGGCTCTGTTGCTTAGGTCGCTGAGCAGTGATTTTATTATCGGTTTTATTGGCTTTAACGGAATCATTGACACGAAGGACTACACCACGGAGCTGGTTCTCCAGGATGGCGGACTCAATATGGCCCGGGCGATCACTCAGGTGCTTCCGGATGAACGCGTCCCGACCATCGTTTCCTGGCTGTATGATCTGGCTCGTGGTCTGACAGTACTGAAACAGAACCGCATTTTACACCGGGATATCAAACCGGAGAATCTGCTGGTTGATATGACTGCGAACCGTCTGCGGATCGCCGATTTTGGAAATGCCCACCGGGTGGTTGAGGACCGCTTTCCCCGCGATGCCTCCGGTTCTGCCCGCTATTCTGCGCCAGAAGTGAAAGAGTGCAAGCGACAGAATTACAGTGCTGATATTTACTCCGCTGGCATCTCATTTGTTGAGATTATGATGGATGCAGACTTGTTAACCATGCATACCTGGCAGGAATTTTACCGGCAGAACTTACCGGTAACACTTGCTGAACCTCATTGTCAGCATCGGTCAGCTCCCGAGCTGACGAAATTGGTCAACAGGATGATTGAAAAAAATCCCAATCGGCGACCCTGGGCGGAAACGATTGTGCACACACTGCAGGAGCATGGTTTGCAACCATAAGTAGTCAGTAAATGAAACCGTGTTTTCTGATTAAGTGAGGATGAGGTTACGTCAGTGTCGATGGTTTCTACTCCGGTTTAATAATCGGGTAGCTTTTAGCCTCCGGCAGTTGATAGTGCCACCATTCGGTATCTAAAGGGTCAAAGCCGGCAAGATTCATGACACCTGCCAGAAGCAAACGGTTGCGCTGCGCCTCAGCAGAAATCTGGTCATTGCCATGGTGTGCCAGGGGGCGGAAGTCATCAAATGGGGTTCCCATCTCAAGCTCATGACCAAAATGGTCAATAATAGTGAGGTCGATTGCTATCCCACGGCAGTGGCTGCACAGGCCGCTCTCCGGGTCGGAAACGTAATCAGGATCAGGAAAAAAACGGAATAACTCTGCCTGAGCCGTTATTGGCCTGAAAGCATCCCATACTTTCAGTTTCAAATTCAGTGGACGTAACAGCTCTGAAGCTCGTTTGATGCCTTGCGCAGCCAGTGGGTGAAGATAACAGTCGTGGCTTTTATAAATCGGATGTCCGGTAAAATTATTGTTGGTCGCATACGCCATGTCGATATCAATACCAAACTGTTCTGCAGTAATGAGTTTCAGTTCTGTGGGCGCTTTCATTAAGACGATCTCACGTTTAATAACAGGAGAATTGGCTGTGACCAGATAGAAAGAATGTATTGAACTCAGTATTGGTTTTATACCGCAGGAGTTATTATTTATCTGAGTTTAGACGATGGGCTGAAGGGGAATAAGGTGTATAAGCCCGGTATCACTTTGCGAGAAATACCGGGATAGAAAAGCAGCTGAGGATTAACTGCGATCAGCTACAGCTATGTAGTCACGTTTCGTCTCACCGGTGTATAGCTGACGAGGACGCCCAATACGGTAATCACCGCTGATCATCTCATGCCAGTGGGCAATCCAGCCCGGAGTTCGACCGGTAGCAAAGATTACTGTGAACATCTCGGTTGGAATACCCAGGGCCTTGAGAATAATCCCGGAATAGAAGTCCACATTGGGGTAGAGCTTCTTCTTGATAAAGTACTCATCCTCCAGGGCGATTTTCTCCAGACGCTTGGCAATCCGGAACAGAGGGTCATCTTCAAGGCCCAGTTCCGTAAGCACTTCATCGCAGGTTTGCTTCATTACTTTGGCGCGAGGGTCAAAGTTCTTGTAAACACGGTGTCCAAAGCCCATCAGGCGGAATGGGTCGTCTTTGTCTTTTGCCTTGGCAATGTATTCATCGATATTGGCTTCATCCCCAATCTCGTTCAGCATAACCAGCACAGCTTCATTAGCACCGCCATGAGCAGGGCCCCAGAGGGCAGCGATACCGGCAGCAATACAGGCAAATGGGTTGGCTCCGGAAGAGCCTGCAAGACGAACGGTGGATGTGGAGGCATTCTGTTCATGGTCCGCATGGAGCAGGAAAATGCGATCCATTGCCTTGGCCAGAACAGGCTTGACTTCGTACTCTTCACAGGGCGTGGCAAACATCATGTGCAGGAAGTTGCCACCGTAGCTCAGGTCATTTCGTGGATAAACAAACGGCTGACCAATGGAGTATTTGTAGGCCATGGCAGCAAGCGTAGGCATTTTGGAAATCAGGCGATAGGCGCAGATTTCGCGATGCACTTCATTGGTGATGTCCAGTGAGTCGTGATAGAACGCAGACAGGGCTCCGACAACACCACACATAACCGCCATTGGGTGGGCATCACGACGGAATCCGGAGAACAGGTCGCTCATCTGTTCATGCAGCATTGTGTGACGCATGATGGTGTTTTCGAACTTTTCCTTTTCCTGACGGTTTGGGAGGTCTCCGTAAAGCAGCAGGTAGCAGGTTTCCAGATAATCAGACTGCTCGGCCAGCTGTTCTATTGGATAGCCACGATGCAGGAGGATACCTTTGTCGCCATCGATGTAAGTGATTTTTGACTCACAGGATGCAGTGGAAACAAAGCCCGGATCGTAGGTAAACAGACCGTTGGAAGTCAGCCCCCTGACATCAACAACATCAGGCCCGAGAGAGCCTGAATAAATGGGTAACTCCAGTGTCTGGTCCGTGCCGTCAATGGAGAGTAGAGCTTTCTTGTCAGCCATTTATGGCCTCCTGTCATGCCGTTTGGTCTCGTTATAGTTACTTTAGATGGATGCTTTTTACAAAATGAAGCCGGAAAAAATCACAAATAAAGCCGGGAGTCTGTTTAAAAAATATTCAAATTCGTTGTAAGTAGCTCCCTTTTACGGTTTGACCACTATAGAGACATAAATTTTTTTGTCAAACGAACTGGTTATGAATGTAATCCGTAACAAAGGTATGAAAAACGGCTTGGTTTTTAGGGGTAATTGCTTAATAAGGTGAGCAATTGTAATTACCTGTTAGAGTGTATATACTCCGATCCGAAGCCGTATGGGTTGGTTCTTCGGTCCACCGGCTTTAATTTGAGGGGAAATCGTATATTTCGCATTTAGCATTTCTCCACTTGCTTGTCGTAGGGTCCAGAGAACCTGGATGTTCTTGCTGATTCTGCTGTGTACGCCACCGAGCGTTGGGGCAAAAGAGTGAATAGCAAAAGACCTGTCAATCTCGATATAACAACAATCAAATTACCCCTGCCTGCATACACTTCGATCTTGCATCGCATATCGGGTGTCATCCTGTTTATTGGTCTGGGTTTTCTTCTGTATGGGCTGGAATTGTCGCTTGCTTCCGAGGAGTCATTTGACGCCCTCAAAGCCTTGCTGTCAGCTCCCCTGGCAAAATTCATAATCTGGGGCATTCTGTCTGCCCTGATTTATCATTTGATTGCCGGAGTGAAACATCTGTTGATGGATGTGGATGTGGGTGATGGTAAGGAGTCAGGAAGCCTTGGAGCTATTGTGACTCTTGTTCTGTCAACAGTGCTGATTATCCTTGCGGGGGTTTGGGTATGGTAACCAATATCACCAATTTGTCCCGCAGTGGGCTTTATGACTGGATGCTGCAAAGGCTGACGGCAGTAGTTCTTGGTGTCTATTCGGTGTTCCTTTTGGGCTATCTGGTCATCAATCCCGGTCTCCAGTTTGGCCAGTGGGCTGAGCTCTTTGATGAAACCTGGATGCGGATTTTTACCCTGCTGGCGCTGATTTCTATCCTGGCTCATGCCTGGATTGGTATGTGGACGATTACTACTGACTATTTTAATGACCGCGCTTTTGGCAGTAAGTCGGTTCTTATCCGTTTTCCTTTGCAGATAGTGTGCTTTATTGCCCTGTTCAGTTATGTGATCTGGGGCGTGCAAATTCTTTGGGGGCTTTAACCGATGTCAGCACTTCGTACCCTGACCTATGATGCCATCGTTATAGGTGGTGGGGGAGCAGGCATGCGTGCCGCGCTCCAGCTTACCCAGGCCGGAATTAAAACGGCCTGTGTCAGTAAGGTATTTCCTACCCGTTCTCACACGGTATCCGCTCAGGGTGGTATTACCTGTGCAATTGCCAGCGCAGACCCAAAAGATGACTGGCGCTGGCATATGTTCGATACGGTGAAAGGCTCCGACTATATTGGTGACCAGGACGCAATTGAGTATATGTGCTCGGTGGGTCCGCAGGCGGTTTTCGAGCTGGAGCATATGGGCTTGCCATTTTCCCGGACTGAAGAGGGTCGAATTTACCAGCGTCCGTTCGGAGGCCAGTCCAAGGATTTTGGCAAAGGAGGTCAGGCTGCCAGAACCTGTGCAGCGGCAGACCGGACTGGTCACGCACTTCTTCACACGTTGTATCAGGCTAACCTGAAGGGCGGCACCACCTTCCTTAATGAGTGGTATGCCGTTGATCTGGTGAAGAATCAGAAAGGTCAGGTTGCCGGTGTTATCGCCATTGATATTGAAAGTGGCGAAACCGTTTATATCAAGGCAAAAGCCACCGTTATGGCCACCGGCGGTGCAGGCCGTATTTACGCTTCCACTACCAATGCCCTGATCAATACCGGTGACGGTATCGGTATGGCTTTGCGTGCCGGATATCCAATGCAGGATATGGAAATGTGGCAGTTCCATCCTACAGGCATTCATGGTGCGGGCGTGCTGGTGACAGAGGGTTGCCGTGGCGAAGGTGGTTACCTGATTAACAGTGAAGGTGAACGCTTCATGGAGCGTTATGCACCTAACGCCAAAGACCTTGCTGGTCGCGATGTTGTTGCCCGTTCTATGGTTATCGAGATTCTCGAAGGACGTGGTTGTGGTCCCAACAAGGACCACGTACTGCTGAAGCTGGATCATCTGGGTGAAGAGACGCTGAACCTGCGTCTGCCTGGTATCTGTGAGCTGTCTAAAACCTTTGCTCATGCAGACCCTGTGAAAGTGCCGGTACCTGTGGTGCCCACCTGCCATTATATGATGGGAGGGATTCCCACCAATGTTGGCGGACAGGCTCTGCGTCAGGATGGGGCCGGTAATGATGAAGTGATTGAAGGCCTTTATGCCTGTGGTGAAGCGGCCTGTGTTTCTGTTCATGGTGCCAACCGTCTGGGTGGTAATTCTCTGCTGGATCTGGTGGTCTTTGGTCGCGCTGCAGGCCTGCAGATTGAGAAAAACCTGAAAGATGGCTTTGACTCTGTGGACGCCTCAGACAGTGATGTGGAAGCAGCCTTGTCACGACTTGATCGCCTGAACAAATCAAGCAGTGGTGAAAGCGTTGCCAAAGTGCGTGCTGATCTGCAGAACACCATGCAGCTCTATTTTGGTGTGTTCCGTGAAGGTGAGAGCATGCAGAAAGGTCTCAAGCTTCTGGATGAGCTGGGTGAGCGGCTGGCCAATCTTCATCTGGAAGACAAGAGCCAGGCATTCAACACCGCCAGGGTTGAAGCACTTGAGTTGGAAAACCTGTATCAGGTGGCTTATGCAACAGCTGTTTCCGCCGAAGTCAGAACAGAGTCCCGTGGTGCTCATGCCCGTAATGATTACCAGGAACGGGATGATGAAAACTGGCTGGCACACTCGCTATACTCACCGACTGATCAATCAGTAAGTAAGCGTGCTGTTAACTTTGCCCCGGCAACCATGGAGGCATTTCCTCCCAAGGCAAGAAGCTACTGAGGGAGAGAGGCTTATGAAGGTAAGTATCTATCGCTATAACCCGGAAGCCGACAAAAAGCCCTATATGATGGACTTTGATGTCGATATCCCGGAAGGCCGGGACCTGATGGTTCTGGACGTTCTGAATCTGATTAAAGAGCAGGATCCAACGCTGGTTTACCGACGTTCCTGCCGAGAGGGTGTTTGTGGCTCCGATGGCTTGAGTATTGGCGGTACCAATGGTTTGGCCTGCATTACCCCTTTGTCAGAAGCTGTCAGGGGAAATAAACTGGTGATTCGTCCGCTGCCCGGGTTGCCAGTAATCAGGGACCTGGTCGTTGATATGAGTCTGTTCTACAAACAGTACGAAAAGATCAAGCCATACCTGATTAACGATACGCCAGCGCCAGCCATTGAACGGCTCCAGTCCCCGGAAGACAGGGAGAAATTGGACGGGCTTTATGAGTGTATTCTTTGCGCCTGTTGCTCAACAGCCTGCCCTTCCTTCTGGTGGAACCCTGATAAATTTGTTGGCCCCTCCGGCCTGCTGCAAGCTTATCGTTTCCTTGCCGATAGCAGGGATACAGCGACAGAGGAGCGTCTGGCAGATCTTGATGACCCGTTCAGTGTTTTCCGTTGCCGGGGGATCATGAATTGTGTCAATGTCTGCCCTAAAGGCTTAAACCCGACACGGGCTATTGGTCATATCAGGCAGATGTTGTTTAAGAGTGCAACATAGTATAGCTGTGGGTCATTCCAACCTGTCGTTGCTGTTTGGTGGTAAAAAAAGTGCCCCTGTGAAGTCTTTTTTCGGGGTACTCAAGATCCATAGAGCTGAAAAGTCAGCTATGCTCTGTCAGGAGAGTGCAGGCGACCTCTGACAATACAAAGCCTGTAACTAAATATATTTTTAGACTTAATAAATTGTGCTGCTGCCATCCGGAATTATGGGGCCGCAATAGCTTGAACCAGCAGGGGCGGTCGGAAAACATCCGACCCTATCTGAGGGGGATTGTTCACTGACTGGCTATCGACATCATCAGTGATCTTTGTTTTTCAGCCATTCAGGGTTGTAAAAGCAGATTTCCCGGGATAAGCCCCAGACTCACGGGGTAAAGATCATGCAAGAAGGTGTAATGCAGCGGATGTGGAGTTCTTCCCACATTGCAGGGGGAAATGCTGCATACGTCGAGGATATGTACGAACGCTATCTGCGCGATCCCAACAGCGTAGAAGTACAGTGGCGTGACTATTTTGAAAAGCTGCCCCCGGTTAGTGGTAGCGGAGCTGACGTTCCACATTCTACCATCCAGGAAAATTTCATTCTTATGGCGCGTCAGCGTCAGACTACCCGCCCGATTCAGACTTCCTCGGTTTCCAGTGATCATGAACGCAAGCAGGTTCAGGTTTTGCGTTTGATCAGCGCTTTCCGGATTCGTGGTCATCAGCAGGCTGTTATCGATCCTCTTGGTGTGATGAAACGGGAAGAGTTTCCTGATTTATCCCTTGCATACCACGGTCTCAGTGAAGCGGATCTGGATATCGAGTTTCAGACTTCAACGCTGTTTATTGGCAAGGAACACGCTTCTTTGCGGGAAATATACGATGCCTTAAAAGCCACCTATTGCCAGTCAATTGGTGTTGAGTATATGCACATTCCCCAGACAGAAGAACGTCGCTGGTTTCAGAGTCGTATGGAAAGTGTTCGCAGCCGCCCGGAAGTAGGAGTTGAAGCCAAGCTGCACTTGCTGGAACGATTGACCGCAGCGGAAGGTCTGGAAAAATACCTGGGGACCAAGTTTCCCGGCACCAAACGGTTTGGTCTGGAAGGTGGTGAGTCTCTGATCCCCATGCTGGATGAGATTATTCAGCGCTCCGGCTCCTATGGTTCAAAGGAGCTGGTGATCGGCATGGCTCACCGTGGCCGCTTGAACGTGCTGGTCAATATTCTGGGTAAGAAGCCCGGTGATCTGTTTGACGAATTTGAAGGCAAGAAGCTGGTTGAACGAGGCTCCGGTGATGTGAAATACCATCAGGGCTTCTCTTCCAATGTGATGACGCCGGGTGGCGAGGTGCATCTTGCCCTGATGTTTAACCCATCCCATCTGGAAATTGTTACCCCGGTGGTTGAGGGGTCGGTCCGAGCCCGTCAGGACCGCCGAAAGGATTCAGTGGGCAACAAGGTGGTCCCTATTGCCATTCACGGTGATGCCGCTTTTGCGGGGCAGGGGGTTGTGATGGAAACCCTGCAGATGTCCCAGACCCGTGCCTATAAAACCGGTGGCACCATACATATCATCATTAACAACCAGGTTGGCTTTACCACCAGTTTTCGCGAAGATGCCCGTTCGACGGAATACTGCACCGATGTTGCCAAGATTGTCGGGGCACCGATCCTTCATGTTAACGGTGATGACCCTGAAGCGGTTCAGTTTGCCACTAAACTGGCCCTTGATTACCGGATGGAGTTCCATAAAGACATTGTTGTAGACCTCGTCTGCTACCGTCGTCGCGGGCACAATGAGGCGGATGAGCCATCCGCCACTCAGCCGATGATGTACAGCAAGATTAAATCCCATATGACTACCCGGGATCTTTATGCCAAGGTTTTGCTGGGCGAAGGTGTGATCAGTGAGGCGGCTGATAAAGAGCTGGTAGAGAGTTTCCGTAACGCCCTCGACAATGGTGAGCATGTGGTCAAGGCCCTGGTAAAAGAGCCTAATAAAGAGCTCTTTGTGGACTGGACACCCTATCTTGGTCACGAATGGACTGCTCGCCATGATACCCGTGTCGCCGTGGGAACACTGCAATCATTAGGCCAGAAACTGTGTGAAATTCCCGAAGGCTTTTTGCTGCAGCGTCAGGTCAGCAAGATCGTTGAGGATCGCCGCAAGATGGCAGCAGGTGCCCTGCCGATTAACTGGGGGTGTGCTGAACTGCTGGCCTATGCGTCACTGCTAATGGAAGGCAGTGAAGTTCGAATTACTGGGCAGGATGTCGGACGTGGAACATTTTCTCACCGCCATGCGGTATTCCATAACCAGAAAGATGGCTCGACTTTGGTGAACCTGACCAAACTTTCCCCGGAGCAGCCACGATTCCAGATCTGGGACTCATTTCTGTCCGAGGAAGCGGTTCTTGCTTTTGAGTACGGCTATGCAGCAACGACGCCCAATGCACTGGTTATCTGGGAAGCTCAGTTTGGTGATTTTGCCAACGGTGCCCAGGTGGTTATTGATCAGTTTATTTCCAGTGGCGAGCACAAGTGGGGGCGTCTGTCAGGCCTCACCATGTTGCTGCCCCATGGTTATGAGGGCCAGGGACCGGAGCACTCATCGGCCAGGCTTGAGCGATTTTTACAGTTGTGTGCGGAACACAATATTCAGGTCTGCGTTCCGACAACGCCAGCCCAGGTGTTCCACATGTTGAGACGGCAGATGCTGCGTCCGTTGCGCAAGCCGTTGGTGGCATTTACCCCCAAGAGTTTGCTCCGTCACAAACAGGCCACCTCCTCTCTGGAAGAGCTGGCAGAGGGTAGTTTCCAGACGATTATCCCTGAGGTTGACGGCCATGAACCATCAGCAATCACCCGGATGATTATGTGCTCAGGCAAGGTCTACTATGACCTGTTGGAAAAGAAAAGAACGGAAGGGCTGACTGATACGGTGATTATCCGTATCGAACAGCTCTACCCATTCCCTCAGGACGACCTGGATGAGCTGATTACCAGCTATCCAAACCTGAAAGATGTGGTCTGGTGTCAGGAAGAGCCAATGAACCAGGGTGCGTGGTATTGTAGTCAGCATCATATGCGTCGCTCAGTTGCCGTTCATCCGAATAAAACAATGAGTCTCAAGTACGCAGGGCGCGAAGCATCAGCCGCTCCGGCATGTGGCTATATGTCTACACATGCTCAGGAGCAGCAGAAGTTGGTAAATGATGCTTTCAGCATTTGAATAATGATAATTTACTGCTCAAGCTGAGCAGTGATATTGGTTAAACGGCCAGCAGGTATTTCTTATCGATCTGGCCAGAGCGTTTTACACAGTTTCTGTGGATAACGCTCAAAGGGGCGAAGACGCAAAGGATCAATAATGGCCACAGAAATTAAAGCACCTACCTTTCCTGAATCCGTTGCTGATGGCACTGTAGCAACCTGGCACAAGCAGCCCGGTGAGCAATGCCATCGGGATGAACTGCTGGTTGATATCGAAACCGATAAAGTGGTTCTTGAAGTTGTTGCACCGGCAGATGGTGTTTTGAGTGAAATTATCAAGCCTGAAGGTGAAGTTGTTCTCAGCAGTGAAGTGGTTGGAATCTTTCAGGAGGGTGCTTCTGCTGGCACCGCCCCGGCGGCTGCTGAAGCTTCAGCTACTCCGGCAGCTTCACCGGAAGCCATTAAGGAAGAGCCCATTCTCAATCCTGCAGCACGCCGGATGGCTGATGAGAAAGGCCTTGATCCAGCAGCCATTACCGGTACCGGTAAAGGTGGTCGTGTCACCAAGGAAGATGTGGTTCGTCATGTTGAAGGTGGTGCTCAGGTATCACCTGCTCCGGCTGTAGCTGCCACTCCGGCAGTGCCCGCTGCTGCCGCACCAGCACCTCAGGTCGAGGCAACCGCACCGGTGTTTTCCGGTGAGCGTGTAGAGAAACGGGTGCCCATGACCCGGCTACGTGCCAAAGTTGCCGAGCGTCTGGTTCAGGCTCAGCAGAATGCAGCCATGTTGACTACTTTCAACGAGATCAATATGAAGCCGGTTATGGAGCTTCGTGCCCAGTACAAAGATGTCTTTGAGAAACGTCATGGCGTACGACTCGGTTTCATGTCTTTCTTTGTCAAGGCCTGTGTTGAAGCGCTCCGCCGCCATCCGGTGGTCAATGCTTCTATTGATGGCAATGATATTGTCTACCATGGTTACCAGGATATTGGTGTTGCCGTTTCCAGTGATCGCGGGCTGGTTGTGCCAGTGCTTCGTAACACTGAAGACATGAGTCTTGCCGATATTGAGGCAAAAATCCGTGAGTTCGGTAAAAAGGCAATGGATGGAAAGCTTGGCATTGATGAAATGACCGGTGGCACGTTCACCATTTCCAATGGCGGTGTATTCGGTTCACTGTTGTCAACGCCCATCCTGAATCCACCACAGTCGGCAATTCTGGGAATGCATAAAATTCAGGAGCGTCCTATGGCGGTTAACGGCAAGGTTGAAATTTTACCCATGATGTACCTTGCCCTGTCCTATGATCACCGACTACTGGATGGCAAGGACGCAGTCACCTTTCTCGTGACCATCAAGGAACTACTGGAAGATCCGGCCAGAATGCTTCTGGATGTTTGATTCCGGATTGTATCGGGCAGCCTTATTTTTTCTATCAAGTTTTGCTGCCCATTGATTGACTTGACCCGTATACCTTGTTTTATAAACCGTTTTGGAAATAACTTATGGCAAATCAGTTCGACGTGGTAGTTATTGGCGCAGGCCCTGCCGGTTACGTCTGCGCTATTCGCGCAGCCCAGCTGGGGCTGAAAACTGCCTGTATCGAGAAGTGGTCCGATGATAAGGGCAAGGCAAAGCTTGGCGGTACCTGCCTGAATGTTGGCTGTATCCCTTCCAAGGCACTTCTGGATAGCTCTCACAAATATATTGAAGCCAGGGAAGATTTTGCCAAACATGGCATTAAGCACAGTGGCGTAGACATCGATGTACCTGCAATGCTTGCCCGTAAGGACAATATTGTGAACCAGCTGACTACCGGTGTGACCGGCCTGTTCAAGGCAAATGGTGTGACCTTGCTTGAAGGGGCCGGTAAAGTGCTGTCTGGCAAGCAGGTTGAATTAACCAGGGCTGACGGTTCTGTCGAAGTGGTTGATGCTGCAAACGTGGTGATTGCCACCGGCTCCCGTCCCATTGAAATTCCACCCACACCACTCACTGAAGGCCTTATTGTTGACTCCACCGGTGCGCTTGAGTTTCAGGAAGTTCCGAAGCGCCTCGGGGTTATTGGTGCCGGTGTTATTGGTCTGGAACTGGGCTCTGTCTGGGGACGGCTGGGTGCCGAAGTGGTTGTCCTTGAAGCCCAGGATAAATTCCTGGCCCTGGCTGATCAGCAAATCGCCAAAGAAACCCAGAAAATTTTCAGGAAACAGGGACTGGATATTCGCCTGGGTGCACGGGTGACCGGCTCTGAACTCAAGGGTAGCGAAGTTGAGGTTACCTATCAGGATGCCAATGGTGATGAGCAGAAGCTGACCTTTGATAAATTGATTGTTGCTGTCGGTCGTCGTCCCTATACAGAAAACCTGCTGGCTACAGACTCCGGTGTCAATCTGGATGAGCGTGGTTTCATTTTCGTTGATGATAACTGCGCAACTGACGTTCCCGGCGTTTATGCGGTTGGGGATGTGGTTCGGGGCCCGATGCTCGCTCATAAAGGCAGTGAAGAAGGCATTATGGTGGCGGAAATCATTGCTGGTCAGAAAGCACAGATGAACTATGACCTGATTCCTTCGGTTATTTATACTCACCCTGAAGTGGCCTGGGTCGGTAAAACGGAAGAAGAAGTCAAGGCCAGTGGTGATGAGTACAAAGTGGGTACCTTCCCGTTTGCCGCCAGTGGTCGTGCGCTGGCTGCCAATGATACCCATGGCATGGTCAAGGTGATTGCTGACAAGGTAACTGACCGTATTCTTGGCGTTCATGTTGTGGGCCCAAGTGCGGCTGAGCTGGTGCAACAGGGGGTTATTGCCATGGAGTTCGCTGCCAGCAGTGAAGATCTTGCATTGACCATCTTCTCACACCCAACCCTGAGTGAAGCGCTGCACGAAGCGGTTCTGGCAGTTGATGGCCACGCTATCCATATTGCCAATCGCAAACGTCGTTAAACGTATCTTAAGGGGAGCGGTCAGGGCCGACTTGCTCCTTTCTTCATAGACAATATCCAGGGATATGGTTTGACGAGAAACTTAAAAACAACGCTCAAATAAAAAAGAGGGCCGCGTCAGAATGAATCTTCATGAATATCAGGGCAAACAACTCTTTGCCAAATATGGTCTGCCTGTATCTCAGGGCGTCGCTGCGGATACGCCAGAGCAGGCCGCTGCTGCTGCCGATGAAATCGGTGGTAATCAGTGGGTGGTTAAGGCCCAGGTTCACGCCGGTGGTCGTGGTAAGGCGGGTGGTGTGAAATTGGTCTCCAGCAAAGACGAAATCCGCGCGTTCGCCGAGCAGTGGTTAGGGAAAAACCTGGTCACTTATCAGACCGATGAAAATGGCCAGCCGGTCAGCAAGATACTGGTTGAAAGCTGCACTGATATTGATCAAGAGCTTTATCTTGGCGCTGTTGTTGATCGCGCAACCCGTCGCATCGTGTTTATGGCCTCCACTGAAGGTGGGGTTGAAATTGAGAAGGTGGCGGAAGAAACGCCGGAAAAAATCCTTAAGGCGACCATTGATCCCTTGACCGGTGCCCAACCTTATCAGGCCCGTGAACTGGCCTTCAAACTGGGTCTGGAAGGAAAACAGATCAAGCAGTTTACTCAGATTTTCCTCGGTTTGGCGAAACTCTTCCAGGAGTGCGATCTTGCCCTGCTGGAGATCAACCCGCTGGTTATCACTAAAGAGGGTGACCTGCACTGTCTGGATGCGAAAATCAACATTGACAGCAACGCACTGTACCGTCAGCCACAGTTGAAAGCCATGCATGACCCTTCCCAGGAAGATGCCCGTGAAGCCCATGCTGCTGAGTGGGAGCTGAACTACGTCGCACTGGATGGCAACATTGGCTGTATGGTAAATGGTGCAGGCCTTGCCATGGGTACCATGGATATTGTCAAGCTGCATGGCGGTGCGCCTGCCAACTTCCTGGATGTTGGTGGTGGTGCAACCAAAGAGCGTGTCACCGAAGCCTTCAAGATCATTCTTTCCGATGACAGTGTGAAAGCCGTTCTGGTCAATATCTTTGGTGGTATTGTCCGCTGTGACCTGATTGCTGAAGGTATTATCGGTGCGGTGAAAGAAGTCGGGGTTGAAGTCCCTGTGGTGGTTCGCCTGGAAGGCAACAATGCTGATCTGGGTGCGCAGACCCTTGCCAATAGTGGACTTGATATCATCGCGGCCAACAGTTTGACCGAGGCTGCCCAGCAGGTAGTTAAGGCAGCGGGGAACCAGTAATGAGCATTTTAATTAATAAAGACACCAAAGTTATCTGCCAGGGGTTCACCGGTTCCCAGGGTACTTTTCACTCCGAACAGGCCATTGCTTACGGTACCCGGATGGTGGGTGGTGTAACACCGGGTAAAGGTGGTCAGACTCACCTGGGTCTGCCCGTATTCAATACAGTGGCTGAAGCGGTTGATCAGACCGGTGCTGAAGCTTCGGTTATCTACGTTCCTGCTCCTTTCTGTAAGGACTCCATTCTTGAAGCTGCTTATGCTGGCATCAAGCTGATTGTCTGCATCACTGAAGGTATTCCTACGCTGGATATGCTGGAATGCAAAGTTAAGTGTGATGAGTTGGGGGTTTGTCTTATCGGTCCAAACTGTCCGGGTGTTATCACGCCGGGTGAGTGTAAGATCGGTATTATGCCCGGCCATATCCATCTGCCGGGCAAGGTGGGTATTGTTTCCCGTTCCGGTACATTGACATATGAAGCGGTCAAACAGACCACCGATTATGGCTTTGGCCAGTCTACCTGTGTTGGTATTGGTGGTGACCCTATTCCCGGTTCCAACTTTATCGATATTCTGGAACTGTTCCAGAATGATGATAAGACCGAAGCCATCGTGATGATTGGTGAAATCGGTGGTTCTGCCGAAGAAGAAGCGGCTGCTTATATCAAGGAACATGTCACCAAACCCGTCGTCTCTTACATTGCCGGTGTAACAGCGCCTCCTGGCAAGCGTATGGGGCATGCCGGTGCGATTATCGCTGGTGGCAAGGGGACTGCCGATGAGAAGTTTGCGGCACTTGAATCAGCAGGTGTCAAGACGGTTCGAAGTCTGGCGGATATCGGTGAAGCTCTGAAAGAAGTGACCGGTTGGTAAAACAATCGGTTCAGGTAACACTAAAAAGGCCGGATTTATTTCTGGCCTTTTTGTGATGGAAAATACTGAATCAGTGCTCAGGCTGCGTAAGCATCTTCAAGGATTTCACGGGAAGTATTGAGATCCTGGTCACCGGTCTCTGACAGAGCCGTCATGCCATGGGCCTCCAGAGCCTTGATCACGTTCTCAATCTGGTTATGCTCAACACCATACTGTGACAGTCGTGTTTTCACACCCAGTGATTCAAAGAAATCGCGGGTTTTCTCAATAGCGAGATCAATCTTCTCATCGTCGCTACCTTCTCTGATATCCCAAACGCGTTCTGCATACTGCACCAATTTTGCCCGCTTCTTATCTTTGCGCAGCTTCCACAGGGACGGCAGAACCACCGCCAGACTCTGGGCGTGGTCCAGACCAAACAGGTCAGTTAGCTCGTGGCCAATCATATGGGTGCCCCAGTCCTGGGGAACGCCGACACCAATATAGCCATTCAGTGCTGAAGTAGCGCTCCACATCAGGTTGGCTCGGGCATCGTAGTTTTCTGGCTCAGCCAGTGTTACCGGGCCCACTTCAATCAGCGTTTTCAGAATACCTTCCGCCATACGATCCTGAATCTGGGCGTCAACAGGGTAGGTAGCATACTGCTCAAGCACATGAACGAATGCATCAACTATGCCATTAGCAATTTGAACTGGTGGCAGGGTGAAGGTCAGTGATGGATCCAGAATGGAAAACTGAGGGTAGAGCAGTGGACTCATAACCGGCAGTTTACCAATGTCGTGAGAAATAACGGCACCCATGTTCATTTCGGAACCCGTGGCTGGTAAGGTCGCAACCGTAGCCAGTGGAATGGCAGTGGTGATCGGCGCACCGGCAAAACCTGCCTTAAGCAGATCCACCTCGTCACCTTCATAAGGTGCAGCTGCAGCAACAAACTTGGTGCCATCCATGACAGAGCCGCCACCAACCGCCAGCAGGAAGTCGATATTTTCAGCGCGGACGATCTCAACAGCTTTCATCAGGGTAGTGAATTTCGGGTTTGGCTCGATACCGCTGAACTCAAGGACCTCACGGTTACCTAAGCCGGCCAGCACTTTTTCCAGGGTGCCAAATTTCTTGACACTGCCACCGCCGTATAGGACCAGTACTTTGGCATTAGCCGGTACCAGTTGATCCAGTTCCTGCAGACGGTCCTGGCCAAACACAATGTGGGTTGGGTTTTGATAATTAAAATTCATCATTGCGATTCTTCCTCATGAATGGTCTAGCGTAGAGTATCGTTTCTGTGCAGGAATAGAATGACCATAACTGGCAAAGTCATGCCTAAAACGATCAGGGGTGGTTTTTTTATGTATTGGGTGAAGCTATGCTGTGCCGAAGTAAATTACCGATCAGAAGATAACTCATGACGCCATTAGTTCAGACCCTCTCTCTTTTGGCCAAAGAAGAGGGCTATAACAAAACCCATATACCCGGCGTTGGCGTTCTTAAAGCCAGCGAATCCAGAGAGCGTGAGCCATTGTGTTATAGCCAGGGCATTTTTATTGTTGCCCAGAGTGCAAAACGGATTTATCTGGAGCAGCAGACTTATGAATATAATCCGGATAACTATCTGGTACTGACCTTGCCTATTCCTGCGGAATGCGAAACCATCGTTGTAGAAGATAAGCCGTTGTTATCCATACTGGTGGATATCGATATCAGCCTGTTGCATCCGCTGGTGCGGTTGTTCGACCATCATCAACAGGCGACAGACACCATGGAAGATCTGTTAGAGGCACGAAGCAGCCTATATGTCAGCCCGGTGACGGATTCTTTCTCAGCAACGGTGTTAAGGCTGGCTCAGTGCCTTCACTCGCCGCTGGAGAGTGAAGCGTTAGGAAAAGGGCTGGTGCAAGAGTTGCTTTTTCATGTTCTTAACGGGGAGCAGGCCGCGCCATTATTTGCCCTGGCCAGACACAATACGCATATTGCCCGTCTTGAGCGGGCAATGAAGTATATGCATGAGCATTATGATCAGTCCCTTGATGTTGGGTGCCTGGCCTCTATGGCTAATATGAGCCCATCAACCTTCCATCGTAATTTCCGGCATATGACATCATCGTCGCCTATTCAGTACCTGAAGAAACTGCGCCTGAGTCGGGCCAGAGAGTTGTTGCAGGATCATGGGGTCAGAGTAAAGCAGGCAGCTGCCGAGGTTGGTTATGAGAGCCCAACGCAATTCAGCAGGGAATTTAAACGTTACTTTGGGTTAACGCCTCAGGCATGTGCGGCAGCCTGATTTTTTCAGGCGGTGGCAGGGCTTATTAGCCACTGCCTGAAGTAAGGGAGCTGCTTTCCATTTCCACTGCTGCCTTTTTGTGGCGTTCTTATAGCCATTGCTGTGAAATTTCCTTATTCTCCCGCTTTTTTCTCAGGAGCTTGCCAGTGGATGCCCTTGATCTGAATCCGGACAAATATCGACTTGCCAGAGCTCTACGCCCTTTCTCTTATTCTGTCGCCCTCGTCACCTGTGGCCTTGGCGTGGTATTGGCTTATCAGCAGGGTGTTGGTGACTGGCGCAGAGCACTGCTGGTCATGTTGGCTGGCCTATTACTTCAGACAGCCAGCAATCTTGCCAATGATCATGCTGATCTGGTGTTGTGGAAAAAACGTTCTGGCGAGTTGGCAAGGCAGGTGGTTAAGCAGATCCATCGAAACTTTATACTGGCGGGTGTATGCGCCCTGATTGCCTGCATGGTGGGACTATTATTGGTGATCGATGTTGGCTGGCCGTTATTGTTGCTTGGTGTCTTTGGTGTTGTCGGTGGCTATTTTTATACCGGTGAACCCATTGTCTACAAACATCGCGGCTGGGGAGTGCCCGCAGTATTTCTGTTCACTGGCGTGCTGATGGTCAGTGGTGCCTTTTATGCCGTTGGGGGGTACTGGAATAATGAAGTGGTCTGGATGTCGATTCCGGTGAGCTTGCTGGCTTCTGCGCTGTTGCTATCCAATGAGATCCGGGATTACCTGGATGATATCAGTCACAATATCCGTACGTTAACCGTTCGTATGGGATTGGTTCAAGCGAAATGCCTTTATGTCGTGCTTTTGCTGGCAGGGTTTCCTGTCAGTTTTATGTTGTACTATTTGGGAGAGCTGGATAACCCTCTTTATCTACTGATAGCGCTGCCTTTTGCCATTGCGCCTATCAAATTGCTTGCCAACCATTCAAGTGATGCTGAAATGGTCCGTTTGCCTCCTCTGACGGGACGTTTTTTTATCATCTTTGGCTTGGGCTTTATGCTTTCAATTGTTTTTTAGAGGAGAAGAGAGCCTTGATATACAAAACACCCGATGTCGTTTATCGGGTATCTTAAAAACTGCTTTAGTCTGGGCATAATACAGGCCAGTACCGTCAGTCCTTGTTTCTCAGGTCATAGGTTTCCGCATCAAATAACTCCTCGGGTCGGTTCGGGAGGTTAATACCTTTTCTGGTGTTGCCATTACCGATAAGCTTCAGTTTGGTGAATCGATCCCGGGTCGCTTTTACCAGTGTTTCCGAGTTACGCATGATGGTGGGCCTGATAAACAACATCAGGTTCTTTTTTTCATCGCCGCTCTGATTGTAACGGAAGAGGTTGCCCAAAATCGGGATGCTCCCAAGCAGCGGCACTTTTTTCCTGGTTTTGGATTTGATGTCTTCAATCAGTCCACCAATAACGACGGTCTGACCATCGTCCACCAGTACCGAGGTCTTCAGGGAGCGGGTATTGAACAGCAGGTCATTGCTGTCGGAGCCAAGCAGCTGTTTGGTGGTGCCCACATCCAGTGAAGAAACCTCCTGCTCCAGCATCAGTCTCAGGCTGTTACCTTCGTTGATATGGGGTGTGATCTTGAGTTTTAGCCCCACATCCTTGCGCTCAGTGGTGGTAAAAGGGTTATTACTATTGCCACTGGATGACGTCTGGTATGAGCCGGTTTTTATGGGAATATTTTTGCCGATAATCAGCTCTGCCTCTTCATTGTCCAGGGTCAGCATACTGGGGGTAGACAGGATATTGTTATTGGACTTTGCGCTTAACGCACTGACCAGAACACCGAAGTTATCAGCGCGCAGCGCCAGAGATCCGAGGGCAATACCGGTGTTATCCAGAATATGCCCGGTTATGCTGCTTTTAATACTGTTACCTGAATCGGAGCTGGTTGATGTACCACGAATCGTGTCAGTTCCATCAATGCCCCACTGAATACCTAAGGCATCATTAATCCCACCAGACACTTCAACAATAACGGCCTCCAGCAACACCTGGGCCCTGGGAACATCAAGCTGCCTGACAATCTTCTCCATTTCCTGAAGGGTTTCCGGGTCGGCGATCATAACCAGGGCATTCTGGGTTTCATCCGCTTTTACAAACGCTGTTGTTGCTGCGGACTTGCTTTTAGCTCCAGACTTGGTGGAGGCTTGGGAAGAGGACTGATTTGATGAGTTACCAGGAGAGGCTGAGCCTGATGTAACCGGTGACGATGGCGTTGCAGTGCTTCTCTTTCCCTGGCTGTCTTGAATAATGCCTGAGGCTTCCGAAAGAATTTCCGCAATGTTTTTGGCATCGGCAAAACTCAGGAACATGACTTTGGTGGTTGATTTTCGAATACCTTCCTTATCAAGGGTGTCAGCCAGTTTTCTGACCCGTGCCCGTTTGCTGGCATTGCCCTTAACCACCAGACGATTGCTTCGCTCATCGGCGATCACCTGGAGCCCGCTGGGTAGCTGTCCCTTGCCGGTGACCAAGGTATCAGAGATTATTTTTGAGACATCTCCCACCCAGGCGTGTTTCAGCTGGATGACCTCATAGTCGTTATTGCCAGCATCATCCAGCTCCCGTATCAGTTTGGTGATGCGCTCTACATTATCGGCAAGGTCACTGATGATGACCGCATTACTGGAAGCAGATGCTGCAGCGTGTCCATACTGGGCAATCAGGGGGCGAATAATCGGGATGACTTCGACAGCGGATACGCTGTGCAGATCAACAACTCTGGTGGTCATCACGCCATCAATGGGCTTCTGAGTGTCTCCGGGGCTGCTGGTCTTTGCTGTGGCTGTGGGGACAACATTAATAATATGGCCATCGGCTTTGGGAATGACGGTATAACCATTAGCGGACAGGACTTCCAGGAAAACATCATAGACCTCATCCCGGCTCAATGGCTTGCTGGAAATGACGGTAACGGTATTGCCACCCTTAATCCGAGGATCGATAACAAATGTCTCTCCGGTTATTTTGGCAACCTGGGTGATAAATTCACGGATATCGGCATTCTGCTGATTCAGTGTCCAGAGCTTATCATCGGGTGTCGGTAAGGTGTTATTGGCAGCAGGCTGTAAGCCGGTGTTTACCTTGCTGGCAAACAGCGGTGTGACAGCCATCATCAGCACCAGAGGAATGGCTCTGATTAACTTTCTGTTATGAGAGTGTGGTAAACGTGGTAACAAGAGTAGCGCTCTGGTGTTCATGATATGACCATTAACTCAGCAGTTTGTCATTGTTGTCATTACAGTTCCTGACTGGCGTCCTGCAGCTTCTCCCTGAGGTCCTGCATTCGCTGTTCAAGAGACATATCATCCGGATAATCATGGTTGCCCGGACGCTGTTCCATTGACTCGGGGATGTCTTCCGCCACAGGCCTGAATTCCTGAAAGGCTCTGGAATCTCTGGCTGTTTCCGGAAAGTATAGTTTTTCAAGCTGGTCACCCCGTTTAATGACAATGTGATCGGAATAAACCTGATTCAGAATGGCACCTCCGGGAAGAGCGTCACCAATTTCATATAACTTGTCCTGGTTGGCTATTTGAATAATTGCACTTGCGTACTTTTTGGTTTCAATGCCTGAGAGCGCCCCTCTGAGAATCAGGTTCATTTTTGTTATGGGGATCTCTTTATTGTTTTGAGTTATTTCCTGATTGTCACTAAAACCAAAAATCAGCTCAAAGTCTTCATGTTTGATGGTTGAGGAGTTTTTCAAAACGATAGTTTTATTATTAACACTATTTTTCAAGGGTTCGCTGCTGACGATTTGATAAAAGTGAAATGCTTGAAAACTGAGGCTAAGGATCATGATGATGAAAATAATCAGAATGATAAGGTTCCGATTATTTTTATGCCCCCATTGCAGAAATGTGGTGAAAACCACTGGTTTCATGGTCATATCTTCTGAAGTTAACGAATAGGCTATTCTTTACTCTAAATAAAAGCATAAGAGTTTTGTTTTTTAAAGAAATAAGTTTTTTCAAAAAGGAAAGGCCTAACCGCCTCCCGGGTGCTTCCTTTTTGATTTAAGGAGTTCATGATATTGGCTACACTTCTGACCGCTGACTATGACACCGAAGATGATGCTGAAAGTGAAGCCAGCGTTTTACCAAGACTGCCTTTTAGTTTTGCCAAAAGGCACGGCGTTGTGCTCATTGAGAATGATAATGGGATAGCCACACTCTATTTTCACAACACACCATCGGCTGACCTGATTGCCGAGATCAGTCGCTTTTCCGGCGTTTTTCCTGCCTATGAGCGGGTCGATGCCGAAAAACTGTCAGAGGTGCTGGCTCACTGTTATCACAATGACAGTTCAGAAGCATTGCAGGATGCGGCTGGCATCAGTGATCACCCGGACCTGACCAGTCTGGCGGATGCCGTTCCGATCACGGAAGACCTGCTTGAGCAAAGTGACGATGCCCCGGTTATCCGTTTAATTAATGCGTTGCTCACTGAGGCGATCAAGGAAGGTGCTTCCGATGTGCATATTGAAACCTTTGAGTCGGCACTTGTGGTTCGGCTGCGGGTGGATGGTGTGTTAAGGGAAGTACTGTCTCTGAAGAGAACCATTGCCTCTTTGCTGGTTTCCCGTATCAAGGTGATGGCCCGGCTGGATATTGCTGAGAAACGGGTACCCCAGGATGGCCGGATTTCGCTGAGGGTGGCCGGCAAGGAAGTGGATGTCCGGGTTTCCACGCTGCCTTCCAGTAATGGCGAGCGGGTAGTACTCCGGCTGCTGGACAAAGCAGCAGGCCGTCTTGAACTCAGGCACCTTGGCATGACGGAGCGGAACCGTTCACTGATCGAGGGGCTGCTGAAAAAACCTTATGGCATTATTCTGGTGACAGGGCCAACCGGATCCGGCAAGACAACATCCCTATATGCCAGCCTTACCCTTCTGAATGACCAGACCCGAAATATTCTCACCGTTGAAGACCCCATTGAGTATCACCTGGAAGGAATTGGCCAGACCCAGGTAAACACAAAAGTCGATATGACCTTTGCCCGGGGATTGAGAGCTATTCTGAGACAGGACCCCGATGTGGTGATGGTCGGAGAGATCCGTGACCGGGAAACCGCTGAAATAGCGGTACAGGCCAGTTTGACCGGGCACCTGGTGCTTTCCACGCTTCATACCAATACGGCGGTTGGTGCCCTGACCCGTCTTCAGGATATGGGCATTGAACCTTTTCTGATGTCGTCCAGTCTACTTGGGGTGATTGCCCAACGTCTGGTCAGGGTGCTATGCAGTGACTGTAAAGTGCCATACACCCCTGATGATGCCGAATGCCAGCAGTTAGGCATTGATGCTTCTGATGGCGTAACGCTGTATCACGCTGCAGGGTGTAAGGGCTGTAATTTCAGTGGCTATCGTGGCCGTACCGGAATTTATGAAGTTGTCGTTATTAATGAGCAGGTCCGGCGAATGATCCATGGGCTCAAAGGGGAGCAGGAGATTACGGACTGTGTTCGTGAGTCCAGTCCCGGCATCCGTGAAGATGGCAGCAGAAAAGTGCTGGAAGGGGTTACAACTCTTGAAGAGGTACTTCGGGTTACCCAGAAGGACTGATTATGGCTGCTGAAGAAAAGGCTCAGGATAATGGCCGCGTTTGAATACATAGCCCTGGACCATCAGGGCAAACAGCATAAGGGTACCCTGGAAGCGGACAGTGGGCGTCAGGTTCGCCAGATGCTGCGGGATAAACAGTGGACACCACTGTCAGTTAATACACTTGCCGATCGCAAACAGCAGGGAGAGGAGGGAAGAAGCTTCTTTCTACGCCGGGGCATTTCAGCCGTTGAGCTGGCTACGGTAACCCGGCAGCTGGCTACGCTGATCCAGGCGGCAATGCCTATAGAGGAAGCACTCAATGGTGTGGCAGCCCAGCAGGAAAAACGACGGATAAAAAATATGCTGCTGGCGGTTCGTTCCAGGGTGCTTGAAGGCTATACCCTGGCCAAAAGCCTGGAAGCCTTCCCGGAAGTCTTCCCCCAGATGTATCGGGCAACGGTTGCCGCAGGGGAGCATGCCGGTTATCTCGACCGTGTTCTCAATCGTCTGGCCGACTACACTGAGGCCAGAATGCGTTCTGGCCAGAAAATACAGCAGGCGCTGGTCTATCCGGTCATACTGATGTTGGCTTCCATTGGCATTGTCAGCTTTCTGTTGGGATTTGTGGTGCCGGATGTTATCAAGGTCTTTCTGGATTCCGGTCAGGAGCTGCCATTAATCACAGAGCTATTGATCAATGCCAGTGAGGGGTTTCAGACATGGTGGCCTTTGATCTTTGGTGTAATTGTTGCGGCTATTGTGGTTGTCCGGCATTTACTGAAAAAGGCCTCCATACGACTTTCCTGGCATCGGGTTCAGTTAACGTTGCCGTTGGTTGGGCGATTTGTCCGAACGGCCAATGCAGCCCGTTTTGCCAGTACATTGAGCATGTTAACCCGCAGCGGGGTTGCGCTGGTAGAGGCCCTGATGATTGCTGCCCAGGTGGTTAATAACGATGCCATCAAACATGCCGTTCAGGATGTTGCCCGGCGAGTCAGTGAAGGAACCAGTCTTAACAGGGCGCTGGCAGAAACCGGCTACTTTCCACCCCTGATGCTCCACATGATCGCCAGTGGCGAGGCAACCGGAGAGCTGGATCAGATGCTGGAACGAACTGCACAGAATCAGCAGATGGAGCTGGAAGGGCGAATAACCGTCATGCTTGGACTGTTTGAACCTTTGATGCTGGTCCTGATGGGGGGAGTGGTCATGATGATTGTTCTGGCTATCCTGTTGCCGATACTCAATATGAACCAGCTGTTGAATTGAGGTGACAACCTGGGAGTGAAACAGCGTTAAACCGTCCTGGATGAAATGCTGAACGGCCTATTCACAGAAAATCGAGGTCAACCAATATGATAAAAAACCGGCTTAGAAGAAGAGGGCCTGATGCAGCTAATTCAGTGCAAGCTGAACAGGGCTTTACACTGATTGAAATTATGGTGGTGGTGGTCATTTTGGGAATTCTGGCAGCTATGGTGGTTCCCAAAATTCTTTCCCGGCCTGATCAGGCAAAGGTCACCGTTGCCCGTGCGGATATTGAAGCGATTTCTCAGGCGCTGGAGCTTTTCAGGCTTGATAATGGTTTTTATCCCACCCTGGACCAGGGGCTTGAAGCACTTATTAAAAAACCATCGTCTCCACCAGAGCCCAGAAACTGGAATCCTGAAGGGTACCTGAAAAAAGTGCCATTGGACCCGTGGGGAAACCCCTACATGTATTTACAGCCCGGTAATCATGGCAAGTACGACCTTTATTCCTTCGGAGCGAATGGCCGTGAGGGCGGCGAAGGTCTCGATGCTGATATCGGTAACTGGGATAACTAGGCTTTTTTGGCAGACTGGAAAAGGAAATGGCATCACCTCAACAGCGAGGATTTACCCTGATCGAAATGCTGGTGGTGGTGGTCATCATCGGTGTTCTTCTGGGTATTACCCTGCTAAGCCCGATAACCGGCAGTATTCACAAGGTGGTGCAAAAAGAAGCGACACGATTGCAGGCATTATTTACTCAGGTTCGTGACAAAGCGCTGCTGGAAAATACTCACTACGGCTTCTCAATTGATAACGAGGGGTATTACCGCTGGTGGGTATTACCGGCAGATACTCAGGAGTGGGCTGAATTGGAGCAATCCCCTTTTCAGCCAAGGTTGCTGCCAGACACATTAAGCCTGAGCCTGGAGTCCAGTGAGAATTCCATGCCTTTTGATGTGGATGAACAGTATCCATCCATTGTTTTCTATTCAGACTACCAGGTAACCCCGTTCAGGCTCGGCATTGTTCCGGTTGCCAACAGCAAACAGTCACTCTATCTGCGCACAGACGGATTGTCAGATATTGAATGGGTCAGGGAGTAACGGGCGTTGCTATGAGTTATCGGGATTTCAGGCTAAACCGGCTTTTTCTACCTGACAGAAACCTGAGTCGCAGTCAGGGTTTTACGCTGCTGGAAGTTATGGTAGCTCTGGCCGTATTTGCCCTGGCCGCCTCTATGCTGATTCTTTCTGATGGCAACAGCATTCGCCAGACCCGATATCAGAAGGAAAAAATACTGGCTTCGCAGATTGCCGACCACTATCTCAATACACTTTATGCCGAGGGGCGCTGGAGTGGTTCAGCAGTTCGGCCCCAAATTGAAAGCTATGCCGGTTTTCAGTGGTATGTTCGGGAAACATCCGCATCCACCGGGTCACCCGATTTCAGAAAGGTGCAGGTCGAAGTATTTATCGGTGAGTCTGAACCAGAAAAAGGTGCTGTTCCCCTGGCAAGGTTATCTACCTGGCTGAGGAGGCCCCGACAATAATGTTTTGTAAAGCATCTCTTGTTGCCGGAGGCTTGCTCTGGAGTCAGGTCCAAATATTAGCTGGACTGTTCAAGGTCGTATCCTGCCACCTGTTGCCCGCTAACCATAAAAAATGGGAGTACCGGTGCTTTTTCGGGCAACGGGCAACGGGTAGCGGGCAGCGTCCATCACTCATTCCCAATGGCTTTACCCTTCTCGAGCTAATGGTTGCTATCGTACTGTTCAGTATGATCAGTACGGCAGCCTATAAGCTGTTTATGTCAGTAACCCGTGCGCAGGAAGCAACGCAGTTGGTGCTGGATGACATGGATAAATTACAACGGGCCGAAATCATTCTGGAAAAAGACGTGTTGCAAATAACCCGAAGACCGGTCAGGGATGAACAAGGCTTGCAGCAGGCTGCCGTGAAAGCACCGGGTCCGGGCCGGACGTTAATGGAGTTTACCCGTTCAGGATGGCAAAACCCCCTTAAGGCAGCACGAAGTACACTTCAGCGTGTGTCTTATGCCGTGGAGGATCATCAATTAATCCGTTATTACTGGCCTACTTTGGACAGGGTGCCGGAATCTACTCGTATTCGTCAGGTTGTGCTGTCTGGTGTGAACAGCGTGAAAGTACGATTCCGCAATGATCACAAGGAATGGGTAAGCAGCTGGCCTCCAAAACAGAACCTTCAGTCAGCTGCTAATGTGGGGCGCGTAGATCAAGTACCGACGGCCGTGGAGCTGACCATTGTTCATGAGACGATGGGGACCATGGTCACCTTGGTTCCGCTGATCACCTACAAACCTGATCAGGGCAATAAAGAGGGAGAACCATCTCAGGAGAACAGGAATAACGCGCCGGGTAACATACGGCCACATCCCAGAGGCCGCTCCGGAGATAGTGTCGATGGTTATTGAGTCTGCTGAAAACCGTCAGCCAGTTATGGCTTCGCCCGGTAAATTCCCGTCATGGCACCAATCAGGGATTGCTCTTATTTATGTGCTGTTGATTTTTTTGCTGATCACAACGGTCGCTTCTGAGATCGTTATGAATCTCTGGCTGCACACTGAGAAGAATGCCCGATATCTGGAAAGAACCCAGGCAAAACACTATGCGCTGGGCGCTGAACAGTACGTCGCATGGCTGCTGGAACAAGATTTTCAACAGGATAAAAAGAATAACCGAATGGTGGATCATGAAAATGAGCTGTGGAATGTTGAAACCATCAACTATGACGTTGAACAGGGTGTTATCGAATTACAGGTTCAGGATGAGCAGAGCCGGTTTAATTTGAACTGGCTTGCTGATGACAGTAAGCCCTCAGGTGAGCAGCGGGCTGAAAGAGGTGGTTCACCGGCTGTGCAAATGTTTGAGAATCTGCTGACAGCTCAGTCCATGGACCCACAACTGGCCGACAAAATAGCTCGCTGGATGAGCAAAGAGCAGAAAAGTGTATCCCGGGGAACGGAAGATCAGGTCTATCTATCGCTTGTTCCTCCAAGACGAACCGGACAGACTGAAATGACGTCAGTTTCGGAATTGATGTTAATTGATGGTTTTAATAACGAGGAAGTTGAAAAACTGTTGCCATATATTACGGTTATACCCAGATCATCAAAAATGAATATGAACACTGCCCTTCCAGAGGTTATCCGCTCGTTAAACAAGAATATCTCCGATGGGGATGCCTTAATGATTATTAACCGCCGGGGCGATGCCGGGTTATCCAATATTGAAGAATTGAATCAGCTTGTCGCTCTATCTGGAAAGGCCGGGATTTTTAATGAGAGAAATCAAAATGAACGGGTGGTATTCGACAGTCAGTATTTCAGTGCCCGGATTAAGGCAACGTACAGAGAGACTACCTTTTACTTGAAAACGATTTTTTACCGAAGCAGTGAGGGGTATGTGCAGGTTATCGGGAGAGAAATCGGGCCGGGTCAATATTGGGCTCCTGCTAATAAAGCCGATTTAACAGAGAGCTCAGGGACTATGTAATGAAAAAAATACTATTGGTTCGAATACCTGCTCCAGTCAGCTCTGTTGATGCCAATACCGTTGTTCAGTGGGGAAAATTCACATCAACAGGCTCACTCCCTGGAGAACTCCATTTAACAGCGATCGATCAGCTCAGGGCAGCATGGTGTGCTGACGAGCCTGAAGATCGAGAGGACGTTGACCGTCTGCCGGATGAGGTGATTCTGCTCCTGGGGGGATCGCTTTGTTTGTATAAACACCTGACGATTAATGCTGGCCAGAAAAAGCACCTGGCAACCGCACTCCCTTATCTGGTGGAGGAGCACCTGGCCCAGGATATTGAAACCATGCATATTGTTCATGGTTTTCCTGACAGGGACTTGCAGGTTTCTGTCGCCGGTATTCCCCATTCAACCCTACAGGCCATGCTGGCCCTCTTTGAGGAACATCAGTTACACCTGACCAGCATCCTGGCTGAAATGCAGTTTCTGAAGGCTGAGCCGGGATATTCCTGCCTGATAATGGACAATGATGCTGTGATGATGGCCTCACCCGGTCGTGAAGGCGTTACCCTGAATTACGAAGCGCTCCCTTTCGTATTTCCGGATCATCCCGATCAGGGAGATCATCAACTCCCTGATACTCTGGCCAGCTCTCTCGATAATACGGTTGCTGAAACAGTGGATGAGCTGCCCTCTAAAGTCAGATTGATGTTCTCTGACAACACGCTGGCGGTTGCCGTAACCAGAATGGATGAAACATCCGGTTTGCTTGCTGAGCGTGGTTGGCTCGTCGATAAGGTACCGCTTAAGCGCTCGGTCTTTGAGTATTTTGCCGGGCTCTATTTTGCTGAAAGGCACAACAATCAGCTGCTTGATTTCCGACAGGGGGCCTATCAGTGCCCGAGAAGAGCAGGGCGATTTATCAGGCGCTGGTGGCCCTTATTGGCCACAGCTGCTTGTTGGCTGGTCCTTGAGCTTGGACTGTCAGCCGCAGAAGGCGTGATTTATCAGAATAAGTCGGAATCGCTCTGGAGGGATTCCATAAAAAACTACCTCTCGGTATTCCCCAATGACCGACAAGCCCAGCAGGCACAAGCACGACAACAGATGTCTTTTAATGTTAAGCAAATAATGGAGCACCGCTTTCGTACTCTGGATACTCAAACCTCCGAAACCCCTTTTCTATCCATGCTTCAGGCTCTTTCCCGTGTTTCTGGCACAATGGGCGACAAGGTAAAACTTGAGCCCAGGCATCTTGATTTCAACGAGGCTACCGGTCAATTGGTCTATGAATTTGCAACCGGTGAGTTGGACACGGTGAACCAGCTTCTGGAAAAGCTAAATACTGTCGGCTTACAAGGTAAGCTGGATAACGCTAACCAGGGTAAGTCCGGTGTGATTGCCAGAGTTACGATCAGGAGATGATTGGGGGGAACCATGCAAAAACTGAATAGCCTGCTAATGGCTAACCCGTACTGGCAGCACTGTAAATCCTGGTATGAAATGCGGCCTTCCGGAGATCGTAAAATACTCCAACTGCTTTTTACTCTGGTGCTTTCAGCACTCATCTATCTGCTGATTTGGGAGCCCATAAGCCAATGGTCAAAGGCTCAGAAAAGCAACTATCTCTATCAGCAGGAAATGAACACCTGGTTACACAATAATTTACCCAGAGCCCGTGACCTGCAGAAAAATCAACAAAGAGCTTCACCCCGTCAGGAACTCTCTTCCATAGCTGCCAATGTTGCCCAACAGGCAGGTATTACCCTGGGAAGAGTGCAGCCAGACCGCAAGGGTCTCTCGGTTTGGGTTGAAGATGCTGCCTACCAGAAACTGCTTAAATGGCTTGTCCTGCTGCAAACAAAGCATGGTGTTGCCATCCAGCAGGTGCGTATTGATCAGCTGAAAGAAGAGGGGCGGGTAAAGAGTTATATTCATCTGGGGGGCTGAACAAAGCAATAAAAGATTTACCCTGAGTTTGATGCTTATTTGTTATTCGAGATTCTTGTTCGAGGATTTTCCGGATGAATCCCGAAAAAGGGATTGACACTATCTCTCGATTCGATATTATACCGGCCACAAGCGCAGGGTGATTAGCTCAGCTGGGAGAGCATCTGCCTTACAAGCAGAGGGTCGGCGGTTCGATCCCGTCATCACCCACCAGCTAGAAACTAGTATTCAGGTACTAGAAACTAGATAGCGGACCGGTAGTTCAGTCGGTTAGAATGCCGGCCTGTCACGCCGGAGGTCGCGGGTTCGAGTCCCGTCCGGTCCGCCATACACCTTAACCCTTACGATACCTGTCGTAAGGGTTTTGTCGTTTTTAGAGTTTACAAAAGAAAAAGCGGAAGAATTGTCCCTTTGAGTTCTCCGCTTTTTGTCTTTCAAGATTCGTGCGTTTGTTTAAAAATTCGCCGAAGTTTGCACGGGTGGTTAGCAGGCGCTTTTCCTGTAGGGTTCCGGGCTGGATTCAAAATGATCCCTGTCCTCACCTCTTTTGGCCAATACATAACTGTGCCCGTGTGATGCAATGACTTTGATATTGGAAGCAGGAATTCCTGACTGGTTTAATAACCTTGAAAGTCTCTGCCCTTTGGTAATATTGCCATTACCTCTATCAACTCCCGCGATAGCAATAACCAGAAGTCCTCTGAGAGGAGCCAGCAGTTCATATATTTTCTGGAAGAACTCTTTTGCCTGCTCTTCATCCTGGCGGTCAAACGTCTCAATAAAGGGAATGTATATCTGGTCAAATGTCTTTGAAGCCTCAGTTTGCTGTGATTGATTGTTATCGTTGACAGTGCTGTCATCCATAAGCTCACCCGGATCAGGTGTGATAACCTGCATTACCCTGTCATTAATCCAGTCCGTCAGAAAGTTATCAAAAACCCAGCCATAGGTTGGGTGAGTGCTTATTTGATCCGGGAATAGTTGAGATTGATCTGAGGGGTAGGGAAGGTTAAAAATAGAGCGAAACACAGGCTCTTCATCGTAGATAACATTTAAGTCATTCAGCCAGTCCCTTAAATCACCGTAGTTTATATGGTCATCCTTGCTCAATATTCCTTGTGGCCAGGGATCGGACGGCGGGCTGTTCTTCATTGAGTAATTATCGTGAAGCCCTGAGGTCTGTTCAATGCTGATGCTGGTGTCGGGCGTCACTGCGGCTGACATATCAGTAGCCGTTGAGCTAATACTTCCAGTGTCTTGAGTATCTATTTCGCTCCGGGATAAACAGCCTGGAATAGCATTTTCGTCAAGCTCTACTATTTGATAGTCGTTAAGTTCTTTGCTGTTAATTGGGGAGCTGTCGTGGATAGTACAAGAAGCCGAGAAATAAAGTGCTGCTGGTGAGGGTATCGGGTAAATGGGCAATTGTTGTTTTGCAGAGGCAATGTCAGACGGTGACATATCAAGCTGATTTATCGAGTCGATGGGGCTCAACTCACCGGTCAGTAAGGATTTGGCGCTGCCCGTAATCAGGGCTATCAGAGGAATCATTTGTATTCGGTCGCTTCAGATGTTTGTGCTGATAAAACGGTCGCATGCTTACCAGTGATCTTCTCTTGTTTTTGATCACTGGTGTGCTTGAAAGCTTGATGGGAAGCACTCTGTAAAGCCTTCATTTTCAGGAACTGTTTCCGGGCTCGATAGGTAGCTTTCCCTTTTTCGGATTGTGTGTAAGCTCGTTTGGCAGCTTTTCCTCTTTCGGACTGTGAATAAGTCTTTTTGTAAGCCTTCCTTTTCAGAGATTGTTCCCAGGCTCGTTGGGTAGCTCTCCCTTTTTCGGAATGCCTGTAAGCTCGTCTGGCAGCTTTCGCTCTTTCGGACTGTGAGTAAGCCTTCAGGTAAGCCTTCCGTTCCTTGGATTGTGAGTAAGCCTTCTGGTAAGCCTTTCCTTTCTCTGAATGTGCGTAAGCCTTCCGGCTGGCTCTGCGGCAAGTCTTCCCCTTCTCAGAATTTTCCCAGGCTCGCTTCAAAGCCTTTCCTCTCTCCGACTGTGCCCAGGCCTTGTAGTAAGCCTTCCGTTTCTCAGCCTCTTCGACGTATGTCTTCCTTTTCTTGGCCTTGGTACAGGGGAGCTCTTTTCCGGGCTTAGCTTGAGTTTGTTTGGCAGTGCTTACTTTCCCGTGCTGTGCGTTAGCCTTTCGTTTAGGCTTATTATGAGAGAGGGGCGGAGATTCACCAAGGCTGGAGGCAAGAGCGTTAAAATGCAACTCATTTCTTGCAGGAGGTATATTTTGTTGAAGCTGTTCACTATTTGTTCGAGGGTTGATTATAGAAACTGGCATTGCTCGCACAAAGCGAGGATCAACAATATGTTGATTATTGGGTAATGGATTAGGAACTTCACAAGGATTGTGATGAATATTAATAACTGACGAGCTTTGAGAGTAAATAACCCTGATTGGCACTTTTTTAAAGCGGGAATCACTGAGTGGGTTATGGAGACTTGCACTACATGGAATCAAGTTGTTGAAATAATTACGGGGTTCAGTTTGACCAACTCGCAGCCCGAATACCATACTACTTTGCTGTGGACAGGCTTTAAAAACCAATTCACTGCCTGACATAACAGACTCATACGCTTTTTGAAATTCCGCATACAAGGAGTGTGAGGTTAAATAGGGATTAGTCATTGAATTATAGAATTAAAGGCTTACAGTGTGAGACCACTCGTTCTTATAAAAGTTCCTCTCTGATACAATCTGGTCAATACAAATTCTTCAAAAGCCAGCGCCTCATGAATGATGAGGACGCTGGTGGTTGGATGGTTGGGTTTAGCTGCTGTTGGGCAAGAATCGGTGTTACGGATTATGATCCGGCATCGTCAGTGAAATGATGGCAGTGAGCATGATAAAGAGTGAAGAGATCCACAGGCAGGCTGCCAGTCCTCCCCATTGAAAAGCCAATCCTGAAAGCACGGTCCCGGTTAAACGCCCCATGGCGTTGGCCATGTAATAAAAGCCAACATCCATAGATGCGCCTTCTTCCCGGGCAAAAGAGACTATCAGGTAAGAGTGCAGCGATGAGTTGATGGCGAAAACCCCGCCAAAAATCAGTAGGCCGATAATCAGACTCAACTGGGGATACCACTGGTATGTGATCGCCAGCGCCAGCAGGACCGACACCAGTAATAGTGTTGCTGACCATAATGCAAGGGCGGTGCGACTCTGGATATGCTGGTTCTCAGCCCCGGTAATTCTGGGCGCAAAACCCTGAACCAGGCCATAACCAATCACCCATATAGCCATGAAACTCCCCGTTTCCACATGGCTCCAGCCAAAAACGGCACTCAGGGATATAGGAAGGGCGATGACAAACCATACGTCCCGGGAGGCAAAGAGAAAAAGGCGGGCCGCAGAGAGCGTGTTGATGGCCTTGCTCTTGGAGAATATCTGGGTAAATTTGGGCTTACTGTGGGCTTTACCAAGGTCTTTTTGCAGCCATATCAGGCTGCCTGCCAGCACCAGGGTCAATACAGACGCCATGGTCAGCATGGCGCTCTGAAAACCAATCAGACTGAGCAGGGCTCCGCCCAGAAAGAAACCTGCACCTTTCAGGGCATTTTTGGACCCCGTCAAAATGGCTATCCAGCGATAGAGTTTTCCCGCCTGCTGGCTACTGACCAGGGTTTTTATGGAGGTCTTCGCGCTCATCTTATTCAGGTCCTTGGCGATGCCTGAAATAGCCTGGGCAAACATCACCAGAGGTATAGACAGGAACTGGGCCGGGACTGACAGCATCAGCAAAGCGGTGATCTGCATAAACAGGCCGATATTCATGGTTCTGTTCAGACCGATTCGGGCACCCAGCCAGCCGCCAAGCAGGTTAGTGACTACCCCGAAGAACTCATAAAAGAGAAACAGCATGGCAATTTCCAAACCGGAATAACCCAGCGCATAGAAGTGGAGAACCACAAGCATGCGCAGGGCACCATCGGTCAGGGTGAAGTTCCAATAGTTGAAGGTGATAAGCGCATAATTTCTTATCTGTTGTTGCCGGAACTGCCTGGTGTTTTCAACGTGGGTAGTCTCAGCCATCAGGAGTTCTCTCTGCCAACCTTGAGCGTCAGCTCAGCCGTACGACAGGCGTAGCCCATTTCATTATCGTACCAGGCATAAATTTTCACCATGCGCTGGTCAACCACCATGGTGGACAGTGCATCAATAATTGAAGAACGCTGGTCGCCACGGTAATCAATGGAAACCAGGGGTCTCTCTTCATAACCGAGGATGCCGTTCAGTGAATCCCCGGCGGCGGATTTCAACAGCTGATTAACTTCCGCCACCGAAGTATCCCGGGATACGTCAAACACCATATCGGTGATCGAAGCATTTGCCAGCGGAACCCGGATAGCATGGCCATTCAACCGACCCTCCAGATCAGGAAAAATCTGGGTGATGGCAGTGGCAGAACCTGTTGTTGTCGGGATCAGGGACATACCACAGGCACGGGCCCTTCTCAGGTCCTTATGGGGGGCGTCCAGAATCGTCTGGGTATTGGTCAGGTCATGAACGGTGGTGATAGCGCCGCGGGTAATGCCAAGGTTTTCGTGAATGACTTTAACAACAGGCCCTATGCAGTTGGTGGTGCATGAGGCGGCAGTGACAATGCGATGCTGGCTGGCATCATAGAGATTATCATTTACCCCCATAACCACATTCAGAACACCTTCTTCCTTGACGGGGGCGGTGACGACCACTCGTTTAACGCCTTGCTCAAGATACTGGTTAAGTTTGGCTGTTGCCTTGTGAACACCTGTGGCATCGATCACCACATCACAATCCGACCAGTTTACGGCAGTGATCTCTTTTTCCTGAAAGCACTCAATACTCTGACCATTGATGACAATATGCCGGTCATCCGATGAAATGGTTTCCTGCCAGGTACCTTGTACAGAGTCAAATTCCAGCAGGTGGGCCAGTGTTGCGCTGTTCCCTGCCACGTCATTGATTCTGACGAACTCTATGTCCGGCCAGTGCCATGCAGCTCTCAGAGCAAGTCTGCCAATACGGCCGAAGCCATTAATACCTACTTTGATCGTCATTTTCTTACTCCTTAACAGGGCGGTCAGGCATTGATTCCAGCCGGTTGGTATCCTGCTGATACTCACTTTTCAGACAGTTTGAGTGGCGAAGGCCGTCAATGATTTTGTTCATCCAGCCGGGCAGGCTTTCTGCTACGGAATAGAAAATCCATTGATCTTTACGACGGGTTTTTAACAAACCGTGATTTCGCATTTGTGCCAGATGTCGGGATATCTTGGGCTGTGGCTCATTAAGGGCAGATACCAGTTCATAGACACACAACTCACCTTGCCGGGCTATTAGCAGCAGGCAGCGGAGCCGAATTTCATCCGCCATCATTTTGAAGAACTCAGGGGGTAGCATCAAAATTGCTCAAACATATGGATATGCGAATATTCGCATATCCAGGTTAAAATGCAAGTCCAATATGAGTGGGCTTATCACTCTCTGAGTAGTTGAGTCCTGGTAAGGAGCATGGCTGGATAAAGAAGCGTTGAATTAGAAAGGGTGTTCGTTACTGCGCGTTTAGAAAGCAACAGATCACACAGACAGACAGCAAAGAGGGAGTTTGAATTTACATAAGATAAAGCATGGCCATAAAGACAAAGCCGGGCAGAAAAAAACCAACCAGGGCTCCGGATTCCCTGTCGCCCCAATGTTTCTCAGTCACCTTGCCGGAGTAGTGGATGATAGCAATCCATGACAGCAGGCAGATAGCTGCAATCATCCAGCTGGTGGGTGTCATTCCCTCGATAATTTTCATCAGATTGAACACAATCAGGAGCCCTCTCAAGCATGGCTTACTAGAAAGATAGACTCTTTTTGATGAAATAAGTTCCCTTCCCGGGGAAAGGTGAAAAATGGTTATAAAAAAAGGGGCCTGAGCCCCTTAAAGAATGAGATGAATATTACATGGCCGGGTAAGTGTAAGAAGCCTGAATGCCCAGTGGCAGACCAAGCGCCCAGTAAGCCAGCAGGAAGATAGTCCAGCCGATCAGCATGGCGATGGAGTATGGCATCATCATGGAAGCCAGGGAGCCGATACCGGAGTTCTTCACATAACGCTGGCAGTAAACTACCACCAGTGGGAAGTAAACCATCAGTGGAGAAATGATGTTGGAAACCGAGTCACCAACACGATAAGCCGCCTGAGACAGTTCTGGGGAGATGCCCACCGCCATCAGCATGGGTACCAGGATTGGACCAATCAGTGCCCATTTGGCAGAAGAAGAGCCGATCACCAGGTTAACGGTGGCGGTCAGCAGGATCATACCAATAACTGTAATTTCACCGGGTAGGTTCATGGCCTGCAGAACTTCCGCACCACTCAGGGCCAATACGGTACCCAGGTTAGACTGGGAGAACGCGTACAGGAACTGCGCACAGAAGAAAGACATAACCAGGTAAGAGCCCATGGTGGACATGGTGCTGTTCATGGCAACCACAGTGTCTTTAGAGGTCTTGAAGGTGCCAGAAACCTTTCCGTAGACAATGCCCGGAATGATAAACAGGATAAAAATCAGCGGCACAATAGACTGCATCAACGGTGCCGAGAATGCGGTGATTTCACCGGTCGGCGAGCGCAGTGGCGAAGTCTCAGGAATCACGGCAGCAACCAGCACTGCGATACCCGCCAGCATAGCCAGGCCAGCGGCATTAAAGGCTTTGCTTTCTTCTGGCGTAAAGGAACTCAGGTCAGGTGCTTTCTCCGCATCTTCATCCAGAGTGGTGGTTCCTCGCAGACGTGGCTCAACAATTTTGTCTGTGACATACCAGCCAATAGCGATGATGACAATACTGGACGCACCGGTGAAGAACAGGTTAGCCAGTGGGTTCATCTGGAAAGCCGGGTCCAGAATCTGTGCAGCCGACTGAGTAAAGCCCTGCAGCAGTGGATCGATACCGGATGGGATAAAGTTGGCAGAGAAACCACCGGATACACCGGCAAATGCCGCAGCGATACCCGCTAAAGGATGACGGCCCGCCGCATGGAAGATAATACCACCCAGAGGAATAACCAGAACGTAACCGGCATCAGCTGCTGTATGGCTGACAATGGCAACCAGGATCAGCATTGGGGTTAACAGTTTGACCGGGGTGACACCCAGCATTTTCTTGAGACCGGTATTGATGAAACCGGATTTCTCCGCCACGCCGATACCCAGCATGGCAACCAGTACGATACCCATTGGGGCAAAGCCAGCAAAATTCTTAACCATGCTGGCAAGAAAGGCCGCAAGAGCAGAGCCGGTCAGCAGGTTTTTAACCGCCACAGTTTCACCGGTGGCCGGATGCGCCATATCCAGGCTCATCTGGGACATTAAGGCAGACAAAACCCAGACAACGACCATGCCATAAAGAAATAGCAGTGTCGGGTCCGGCAGTTTGTTACCTGCCCTCTCAACGGCGTTCAGGAAGCGATTCATCAACTTGGAATCGCCAGATTTGACCTCCGGCATAGGAGAAGCTTCAGCTACACTCATGGATGAATTTTTTCCTTACTACTATTTGTCGAAATGTTGATTATGTAAAGACTTTAAAAAATCAAAGATGAGATACGTAATGATTCAGATCAATTAAATATAATAAAGGGAAGTGCAGTGATAATATTTAGAGATATTTTCTGATAAGGGTGGTTAAATTCGAGAGATATCACTGGGCTATCTCATACTGTTCTTTCGTTTTTCGAGGCTGAACCCCATCCATTTGTAAAGACTGTCGTTTAATACTTTGTCTGCATAACCTGATTCCTGTCGATTGATCAATTTCTCTGAAATTTTGTTGACGGGTAGAGTGCATCCAAGCGCTTTGGATACCGCAATGTAAAGATCAAAGGGGGAAAGCTCAACGGGCATTTTTTCCAGCTTGCCTTCCAGGTCAAGCAGGGAGACAAAAAGATCACCCTGAATCTGCGGGTAGATGGCGTAATCAACACGACCAACGTTCAGCATTTTCAGGCCCTGCTGTGCATGGAAGGTTTTCACAATATTAAGGTGATCATCTGCGTACTTCTCAAACGCTTTGCTGAACCGGACATTTCGAGGGGCAACTCCTTTAAGATCCTTCATATCTGACCAGTGCCGGATATCACGCTGATCATCTCTTCGGGTTACGACCATATAGCTTTGCGTGTAAATAGGAGGGTAGATATGGTAGACCTCATTCAGGTATTTCTGCTGATAGGTCATGGCCGGATTAATATGGATGATACCCTGGCGAAGTTTGTGGGTGACCCGATTGGCTCCGCCAAAGTAATCATTAATGACACGGATACCTTCCTCTTCAAGAATTTCAGTCAGCAAATCGGAGGCCGCGCCATGAGTGCTCTGGTAGTCGCCCCAGCTTACCGGCGGAAGGTCAGGATAACCGGTCAACACAACTTCTTTACACATAGCGCTGTGTGCCACCTGTTGGCTGGAAAGCTGCCCGGAAAACAGTACATAAAATACCAATACTGTAAATGTTCGCAAATGCTTGTCCTTTATAATGTCTTTCTTTTCAGCCCTTGATTGCCAATGGCTCAAGCAAATTTAATGATAACAGAAATCCTGTCTGGTGTGTTGTATGGGTATTGATATTCGTCATCTGAAGGATGGCTGTAAAATAGAAGACAGTAATCACTTTCGGTCAGCACGTATCAACAGTCAGGGGTATTGGTGTTCTTTCAGGGATGGAGCATCGTTCTATCGCCGTTGCATGGATGGCTCAATAGTGTTGGGTGCAGGGGCGAGGCGACTGCCAGCTAGTGAGATGGACAGAGTGCTTGAGGCGTATCAGGGATGGATCAAAAATATTGTTGCTGATAATAAAGTCATCCGGGCAAGCCAGCAGTTAACCGATAAAGATTATAATGATATTGCTGACCTCTATCGTGAAGTCTATCCCGAAGAAGTCACCATTCTCCCACCTGACCGTTATGGCGATATTGTTATTATGCCAGCAACAGGGTGCCCGAACAGACGGTGTACGTTCTGTGCCTTCTATAAAGATAAGCCCTACAAGGTTCTTAATGAACAGGCGTTTGCCCAACATCTTGCTGATGTAAAAAAGCTGTATGGTGCAAAGGTGCATTCATCTCCCGGTGTATTCCTTGGCTCAGCGAATGCAATGGCTCTGTCCCAGAGGCGGCTGATGTGTTGTTTGACCTTAATCAAGGAAAAGCTTGGCACTTTTAAAAGGGAGATTGGTACATTCGCTGATCCTGATTTCAGTGCGAAACGGACAACAGCGCAGTGGAATGCGTTGCGTGAGAGCGGTTTGCGTCATTTGGTGATTGGTCTGGAAACCGGTTGGGCTGAGCTAAGAGCCAACCTGGGGAAATCAGGAGACCTTGATAAATGTATAACCATGATTAACAGTGCCAGGCGGGCTGGGATCAATATTGGTCTGACGCTGCTGACCGGAGCGGCACCATGGGAGTTAAGAAGAGAAAATCTGAAACAAACGTTGATTACCCTCGAAAGTCTGGAGCTTTCCGGGGGGGATCTCATATACCTGTCACCGCTCAGCAAAAATGGCTTTGTGGACGATACTGCTTTAGAAGAGCAAAGCGAAGTAGAAGCCGCGCTAATGACGATGACTGAGGCGAAAGTGGTGCCTTATCAAATGCAGCGTTTTCAATATTTCATGTGAGCTGAAGGCCACCGTCTTTTAATGTCTGTAGCAATGGTTGATTGATCGAAAGAAAAACAACCGGTTGATAAATCAAGTCGGCGCGGTAAATGCGCCTCCGCTGGCAGGGTTTCGGGCAACGTCAGTGAGTTGGAAAGCGTCTTTCTTCTTCTGAAAAATGAATACTTGATTATCTCTCAAATTATACCAGACTGACTCGTTGGTTATGTCCAGTGATCGGCCCGCGCTTTTTTTAAATGGATTTATTGGATTGAAATTTACAAAAAACGCACCCGGGAAGATGTATTATGAATACCGTTACGCCAGAGGCTCTCACGGCTTTCAAGTCGGTTATTGAATTACCTGCGATGGTTTGCCACCACCTGTCAATACAGCCTGATGATGCAGGGGGATTCAATGGTCGTCAGTTGGTCGTGTGCAAAACCCCCGCAACACAATTGGTCCGCTCCACGGATTGCCAGTGCGATATGCTGTTTCGTCTCAATGCTGACATTCGGGAATTAGATAAACTGTTACAGAACAGGTCCATCGATCTTCACGCCAAAGACGCCAGTTTTATATCCCGGGCATCTGCATATGGATCCCATGATACGGTCTTTTGGCATTCACCACTGGGCGTGCGAGACCACAAAATTCTGGACAAACTGGAATGGTACTTTAGTCAGGAGGGGGTTGATATCGATCAGCCCATCAACCAAGCCGGGGAAACCCTGTTGCACCGGTTTTGTCATGCAAGCTGTATTTATCGCAGGAACAGTCTTTATTGGTCTGGTTACCCAGAGCATCCAGATAACGTCGTTAAATGGCTTTTGAAACACGGGGCTTCGCTGAAGCCCGATCGTCTGGGTAATACGCCATTGCATAATGTCTGCAATGCTGGTGCTACCACGGAGCTTATGGTCATATTGCTGGATGCAGTCAGGGAAAATCCGAATATACTTAATGCACAAAATGACAATGATAAAACAGCCCTGATTGAAACCATGTGTTCATATTACTCATGGATTGGTACGCCACTTCTTCTTTTACGGGCCGGAGCCACTATTGGCGATGGTGATAACCGTTCCGAATACTGCCCCCTTAGTGCAGTTATCAAAGACCGCAAACTCCACAGCGAAAAACTGGCACTGCTTGCTCACTATGGGTTGGATATAAGCCAATGCACCAGTGAGGCATCGAATTTTGTCAACATGATGATTCCTTACCATTACTATAGCGATACCGAAACGCTTCTCTACTGGATAAAATCAGGGTTGGCCCTGAACGGTATTGACGACGAGGGCCAGTCATTGCTTTGGGTGTGTTTCAATACTTTTGAAAACAATAAAAAGGGTGAAGAACATAGCGGGTTGCAACGAAAGCTGACATTATGCAACAACGTCCTGAAAGCCGCCTATAAATACCACTTCCCCGGAAATATTGGCGTTCTGAAGGGGGCAATTTCAGATACATTGATAGAAACCCGGGCAGAGGACATCGGTAAACTGCTGAAAGGTTTTCGAGAGGCTTTTTATCTGATCGATAACACGGTCGAAGTGATTGCCAGCAACCTGAATGACCAGAATAAAATGAAGCTTGAAGCGTTGCTGGCACAAGCCAGGGGTGAGCACCCCGAAAAGATGAGTCTTCGTCCGTTCATCTACCAGCCGGAAGATCATTATATGCACTATTGTTCCGACGCTTTCATGGCTCGCATGCATGCTGCTTTCAACGCTCCACCCTCAGATTTTATCAAGCTCAAGTTAGCGCCTGACCGGCATTATATTGAAAGTGCCAAGCGTAAGCGCGACAGGGAGGAAGAGACTTATGTTGATACCAGGGAAACGGCGAACAAGTCCCTTTTTCCAAAGCCAAAAAGACCAAGGGTTACTGAAGGTGAGGGTGGACTTATTCGCACCCACCTTAGTAATCAGAATGTAGATCCTCAAGAGAATCAGTCAATCAACTATTCAGATATTCAATTATACGACTGGCTTTTCGAACACCGGCAGGCATCATTACGGCAGCTGCTGTTGTCACACAAGGAATTGCATAAAACGATCTGTAAATATCAAAGTGAGTTAGTTTGTGATTTATCGGATGAAAATAAACAGCTGCTCGGGAGATTACTTCGCGAGACAGGTACAGTTGAAGAGTCCGGATGATAAATGCATACTTTTATTAAATGAGATTGTGTTTCTGAACTTATTAAATTAGCTTTGCGAGGCTCCCATTTACAACAATGGGAGCTTTTCTATGGCCAATAATAAATATTTAAGTAACCCTGTCGCAGCCGCTTGCAAGGTATCAGGGCTCACTGGTATCTATCCGGATCTTTATGAACATAGTGTCATTCCTTACGTATTTATCCAGATTCGATGTAGATATTTTCAGTAGAGTAGGGCAGCCAGAAGCGATGTTGCAATTCTTTCTAGGTTTTTGAAAAGATGACGAATTCGGGTCGGGGCGGAAAGCGTCATGCACGTCTTCGTCGCGAGTCGGACCAAGAATGGTAAAATGGACTTTGTGTCGGAATGGCCAACGCAGGGTCTCATCGTAGTCACCTTTCATCACCACCAAAAATAAGCTGATATGTGTTCCTTTTCCCATGCCGTCACCATTTGGGTAGAGCCTTGCACATAATTTATATCCATAAATGTTTGTAAAGAATACAGGGGAAAATATGTCATTCTTTTTACCATCTATAGCATCCTTTCGTTTGGCATTGAATTGATCAATTTTCCAAAGCAGGATGCCGTCTGTGGGTAACGGATGTCCTTGTATGGATTGGGCTTTGAGAAGTTGATCTATCAAATGAAATGCATCGGCCAGTTGGTTTTCAAGGTCAGTGATACGTTGCTGGAGTCCTGATGTCAGCGAGGCACGGGGGGGCAGTCCTGGATGTTGAGGAGAGAGGTTAAAATTCCGGGTAAGTGTTTGCAGTTGTTGGTTCAGTGAATCAATTTTTTTATCCAGTGACTCTATTTTTACATCAATGAGGGATTCTGACTCTTTGAGCAGTAATGGCTCCATCTGTCCTACTCGTTCTATCAGCTTTTCTAAGCGTTTATCAAGCGCTGAGTGGCTTTCAGTAGCCTCCGAACACGCGTGTTGAAGCATGGTTACCTTGTTTTTCAAAGAAAAATTTCCACATACGCCAATGTGCTTCAGGAGATCGCTATAAGGCCCGTGCCATTCACAAAGAGTATTTTTATTTTCATTGGTGGTGTTTGAAGGGCATCGATATAAATATGTGGAATTGATTTCACGGGTTTGAAATTGGTCCCGATAGGTCACGGAGTTATCGATAGGGCAACGGTATACAGGTGCATTATCCGGGGTCCCTGGTTGTTTAGAATATGGGGCTGGTTGCTCGTGCTTCAGGCAATGACGACACAGCAAGTGAACTTCTTTAGAGGTGCAATAGTATAGTTCTCCAGGTAGGTGATTCTTTTTAATGCAACATTCTACTTTCGTGAATATTTCAGGCATTTCGGCCGTAATCTTAACGCCACGGTAGTAAAAAGAGGATATGGTTTTTGGTGGGAGTGTATTCTGACTAGTTGCTATTGATGTTTCAGTAGAGGTTGCCCTGCTGGAGGAGGGCGTGGTAGATGAGTACTGACCTGAGTGCATTTGTTTTCCCCTTAATTACTGGTTTTAGTAACTCATAGATAATGAATATGAATAGAAGTTCCAACCAATAAGGCTTTGTAAGGCAAAGCCCGTACCAGGTGTAAAGCAGCTCAGCACTGTTGATAGTGGTATTTCATTGTGCAGTTAAGTGAGCACTCGTTTTAACGGCTCATAATGGTATCCATAATCTATAAATCAGTTTTGTAGGTGATTGTACGTAAAGTGATCATCAATTATTGATTAACATCAAAATTTCTCTATTATTCGCACCACTTCTACGGACTGACCCCAAGGTCACACACGGATCAGCAGAATGAATCATCATCGCTGACCGGGAAGTGCGGTTTGAAGATGGGTTGTTTGGATTGATTGAAAAACAGCCGGTTGACAAATCAAACTGGCGCGGTAAGATGCGCCTCCGCTGACAGGGCTTGAGAGCAACGTTAGCGAGTTGGAAAGCTTCTTTCTTCTTCTGAAAAACGAATGCTTGACAACGAAAGTCGCCACGGTAAGATAAGCGGCCTTGCTGATCGGCACTGACTGCTGAATCAGCGATTAAATCACCATGATTTAATCAGTTCTTTAACAAGATATCAGACAATTCGTGTGGGCGCTTGTGCGATTGCATCGGTTAACTGGCCTCTCTTTAAGAGAGTGTTCAGAACTATTTAAGATGCTTAATTGATCAAGCGAACATACCTGTAAATTCATGTACGTTTAATTGTGACATTGAGCCGTTGTTTTGTTCTCCGGAATGAAATGACAAAACGATTTAAACTGAAGAGTTTGATCATGGCTCAGATTGAACGCTGGCGGCAGGCCTAACACATGCAAGTCGAGCGGTAGCAGGAAGTGCTTGCACTTCGCTGACGAGCGG
>NZ_JAGHQV010000340.1:0-752 GCF_017744175.1 Thalassotalea sp. G20_0
CACTTCAAAATCAATAGTTTTGAGTTTGCCGATGGCACCATCTTATCCAATGCCGACCTTGAAGAGCAGGTGGTGACTTATGGAACTGAAGGTAACGATCAGACCATGATTGGCTACCGTGATCATCATGATGAGATCCATGCCGGTGCCGGAGACGATAAAGTCTGGGGACGTGCCGGTAATGATTTGATTCATGGCGATGCCGGTGATGATTACCTGGACGGTGAAAGCGGCGATGATCGTTTATTCGGTGGTGAGGGCAACGACAACCTTCAAGGCAAAGAAGGCACCGATCACCTGGAAGGTGGTATGGGAAGTGACTCCCTCTCTGGCGGTAGTGGTGACGATACCCTGCTCGGGCAGTCTGGCGAAGACCAGTTGTTCGGCGGTGAAGGCAATGATCATATGGAAGGTGGTGCTGACGATGACTACATGGATGCCGGTGCCGGTGATGACACGTTGATCGGCGGTGATGGTAATGACCAGCTTCGTGGAGAGGGCGGCAACGACACCTTGATAGGAGGCGCGGGTCAGGATACTTACGTCTGGGCAGTGGGTGATGGCGCGGACGTTGTTGATAACCGAGGCGGACACGGACTGTTGTTGCTTCAGGGTGGTGCAACTCTGGAGTTTTTGGACTTCAGCCGTGATGGGGATGACCTGCTGATTGCTATGAAAGATCAGGAGGGTCAGTCAATCCGTGTACAGAATCACTTTCTTGGTGGTGACTGGGCACTGGATGGTGTACAGCC
>NZ_JAGHQV010000341.1:0-751 GCF_017744175.1 Thalassotalea sp. G20_0
CTTCCTGTGGCTTAAAGTGGTCTTTCTCTTCTGTTGATTCGGCTTTGGTTTGCACATGGGGCAGCAGCGCGGCCATGGCCTCTTTGAGCTTCGGTGTCGTCTCCAGTGCCAGCCCGTTGTCCACCAGTTTCGCCACGGCCCACACCATGTTGGCAATATGCTGAGGAATAAAGTGGCCTTTCTCTTCTTTTGATTCGGCTTTGGTTTTCACATGGGGTAGCAGCACGGCTGCCGCCTCTGTGAGCTTTGGTGCCTTATCCAGCTCCAGCCCATTCTCCAACAGTTTCACCAAAGCCCACAGCAGGTTAGCGATACCTTGAGTGTTGAAGTGGTCTTTCTCTTCTTTTGATTCGACTCTGGTTTTAACCTGGAACAACAGCACGGCCACGGCCTCTTTAAGCTTCGGTGTCTTCTCCAGCTCCAGACCATTATCCACCAGTTTTGCCATGGCCCACAGTAGATTGGCCACTTCCTGTGGCTTGAAGTGGTCTCTCTCTTCTTTTGATTCGGCCATCGTTTTCACATAGGGCAACAACGTGTCGACGGCCTCTTTGAGCTTTGGTGCCTTCTCCAGCTTCAGCCCATTTTCGACCAGTTTCGCCACAGCCCACAACAGATTGGCGATATGCTGAGGAATAAAGCGGTCTTTCTCTTGTTGTGATTCGGCTATGGTTTTCACATGGGGCAGCAGCTCGGCCACAGTCTCTTTGAGCTTCGCTGTCTTCTCCAGCCCATTGTCCACCAGTTTCGC
>NZ_JAGHQV010000342.1:0-751 GCF_017744175.1 Thalassotalea sp. G20_0
TGGATGCTCCTACCACTTATACAGCAGGCGATACCTGTGTTCATCTATGCGTCTATCACAGCCGTTATCCACTGGCGATTCGTAATTTTATTGAACAGTGCCTTGATGCAACATTAAACCGGAAAAATCCCGAGGCGATTTGGGCTCCCGGCAGTTCTGTCAGTCGTGTCATGGAGCAACATAGCCAACCTCACCATATTTTCGTGGTGCTGGCATCGCCGGTGGCAGAAGTTGGGCGAGACCACGATTACGATTGGGCAATTGTTGAACCCAGCTCCATGCGCTCCATCATTCAATTGGCAGGGCGTGTTTTACGTCATCGGGAGATTTATCCCAAATCCCCTAACGTCATACTGTTGGACCAAAACTACAAGGCACTGGGAAATAAAGACGTATGCTTTGAACGCCCCGGCTTCGAAACCAGAAAGATGCAACTGTCGTCAACGCACATAAGCAGGCTGTTACATGCTCACCAATACCAGTCAATCAATGCCATTCCCAGAATCACGTTACCTGATAGCAAAGACAACCATCATAACAAAGAAGGTAAATACACCAACCTGAATGGTCTGGAACATAAAGCATTGGCCTTGCAGCTATTTTCCGGAGAAAAAAGAGCGAAATACTGGTGGGATAGCGAACAGCCCATAAAGCCCTGGTGGTGTGGTGAAGTGCAGCGCCAGCAGAAGTTCCGTCTGTCTGAAAAAGATGAGGCCTATTACTTATGGCTTCATGACCACCACAGTACATC
>NZ_JAGHQV010000343.1:0-750 GCF_017744175.1 Thalassotalea sp. G20_0
GTGTTGGCAACCGTTCCGAAAACCCGCCCCCCCCCCGATGCCGGCGTATGCATCCTCACCCGAGGTGACAATATGAACATTTTCCGCCCGGATATTACTGACTGTGCCATTAACATCAACAACACAGGCTGCTAACCCGGTCGCCTTCCGGGAATTTGTTATATTGGCACGAGTAAAGTGAAGGTCACTGATGCTGCCTTCCAGAGTGTCAACAAAACAGTCAGACAGACCGCTGATGGTACGGCATTGCCCATCGTACTTCCCGGTGAATGGATGGGTAACATCGCCAATGGATTGATAGTCTTGAGTGACAACAATATCCGCTGTCTGTTGATAGGTACCGTCCAGTGGATAGCGGGGATCTTTACCAATCTTGCCCAGGGTTTCTGCATCATTAATCTTTATGGGTTTTGAACCATCGGCAATGGATGTAGCGGTATTTACCGGGCATGAATCACTGTACGACAAATCCAATGCATCCAGAAATTCTGTTCGCGAAGAGCAATTGGCTGTTAACACCCGTGGGTCTGCTTTTTGGCAAAGAAGCTGATCATTGGCGATAGATCCAATATTTACTTCAGTGCCATCGACATAGCTGTTCACCGCCGTGGTGTTGGCAACCGTTCCTTTACTACCCTGCCACCCCGTAACAATCCCCCCCCCGATGCCGGCGAATGCACCTTCACCCAAGGTTGTGACATGGCTGTTCACCGCCGTGGTGTTGGCAACCGTTCCTTCATCAACCTGCCC
>NZ_JAGHQV010000344.1:0-749 GCF_017744175.1 Thalassotalea sp. G20_0
CTGTTATAGAGATTGATAGAAAGCTGTTTGCTGGTCATAGAGGGTGGCGAAATGCCAGAAAACTTGATCCTGATGAAGCCTATCCTAGTATTCGCTATGCGCTGTTGCATACACTGGCGCATCTCTTGATAAGAGAGATGGCTTTGGAATGTGGTTATAACGCTGCCAGTATCAGAGAACGGATTTACGCAGATACTGAAGGAAGTCAACAGCAAGCCGGTATTTTGATTTACACAGCTGCGGCAGATTCTGATGGTACTCTGGGAGGCTTGGTCGATCTGGGCAAGCCTGAAAATTTGGGGAGGCTTTTAGAAAGTGCATTTAATCGGGCAAAGATCTGTTCTTCTGACCCTCTTTGCTCAGAACACAACCCTGAGAAAGATCGATCACTACATGTAGCTTGCTGTCATGCATGTGGTTTTGTATCTGAGACATCATGTGAAAAAGGGAACAGGTATCTTGACCGCTCTCTTGTAGTGCCGACACTAGACTGTGCTGAAGCCGCCTTTTTCTGATAATAAGGACATTAGTTTGGACAAGCTGCTTGAAGCGATTTCTAAATTTGTAGAGCTGACTCACCCTGAAAAGGTGCATCAGCTTGCTGCGGAGCTAAAAGAAACTGCTACTTCTCACAATAAGAAGCGGCTGTTGAGAAGTTTCCAGTCTACAGCTCAGTCAAAACAGTTGTGGAAGTGCGTGTTAGATGAATGGGATGAGGAGTATGTATCTCCTATAGAACTGTCTGGATT
>NZ_JAGHQV010000345.1:0-746 GCF_017744175.1 Thalassotalea sp. G20_0
ACCATGCTCAGACAGCACAGGATCATTGAGCTCAATGGCCCGGCGGGTACCGGTAAATCCTGTCTGGCCGTCGCCACCGGGCAAGCGTTACAGGAACGGCGGCAGGCATCAATGAACCGGCTTGCCGCTGGCCCACAGCCTGACCAGCACACAGTGAAAACCCTGACCCTGGGACCGAACACCACCTGGGAAGACCTGTACGGTTCGGTCTCCCTGAAACGAGACCGGCAGGGCAATACGGTCTCTCATTCGGTACCCGGCCAGATAACGGATTGGGCCAAAAGTTTCGAGCCGGGCCTGCTGGTTATTAATGAAGCCAACCTGGTGCAACATGGACTATTGTCACCACTGACCGGTTTGCTGCAATCGCCTGCCCGGCTCTGCGTCAATGGCCAGACGTTCGAGTTAACAGATAACCACCGGGTTTTGTTGACCGGTAATCCGGAAAATTATCCGGGGCGGAATCTTGACCCTGAATTGCAACGCCGGATTCTGCGCCTCTATTACCGGCCGCTGCCGGAGTCCATTCTGCAACAAGCCATCATTGAGCCACTTCTGCCGGATACCTGGCCCATGGAGCTGAGGTCCACCGCTTCGGACACCATCCTTTCCCTATTGGCAGAGTACAGAAAACAGGTATCCACAGACTATGAGCTGACGCCAAGGGACCTGAAAGACATCATGGCCCGGTTCCGGCTGATCACGGCGGATGCACCCTGTCCCACCAGCCAGGCCCAGGTGTTGGC
>NZ_JAGHQV010000346.1:0-746 GCF_017744175.1 Thalassotalea sp. G20_0
TCATTAACCTGGATAGTGCTGGGCTCCCTTCCTTTTTATATCGTTTTATCAGCGGTTGTTACGCCCATTCTCCGTGCCCGCCTTAATGAGAAATTCAAGAGAGGGGCTGAGAACCAGTCTTTTTTAGTGGAGTCAGTTACCGGGGTAGAAACGTTGAAAAGTCTTGCTGTGGAGCCCCAGATGCAACGGCGATGGGAAGACCAGCTTGCAGCCTATGTCTCTGCTTCATTTCGCGCCAATAACCTCGGCAATATCGCCAGTCAGATCGCGGGGCTGATCAATAAAGTGGTGACGGTATTGATCTTATGGGTTGGTGCCACGCTGGTGATTAATGGTGAGTTGTCGGTGGGTATGCTCATCGCATTTAATATGATTGCCGGTCGTGTCAGTCAGCCTATTCTCAAGTTGGTTCAACTGTGGCAGGACTTTCAACAGGCCGGGATTTCAGTTCAGCGACTCGGTGATGTACTGAACACACCAACAGAACCGGGACACGATCCAAACCGGACCACACTCCCCAACCTCCAAGGCCATGTTCGGTTTGAGCATGTCACCTTTCGTTATCAGCCCGATCGCCCAGCCATTCTTAACAGTATTTCCCTGAATATCCGCTCCGGCGAGGTCATAGGCATTGTCGGGCGCTCCGGTTCCGGTAAAAGCACCCTGACCAAACTGGTGCAGCGGCTTTATGTTCCGGAAGCGGGGCGTGTGCTTGTGGATGGCGTTGATCTTGCCCTGGTCGAACC
>NZ_JAGHQV010000347.1:0-740 GCF_017744175.1 Thalassotalea sp. G20_0
CCATGGCCTGACTGTGGTATGTCTATATCGTCCGCGCCTTGAAGAAGCGGCATGGTCATTCTCTCGGTTGTAATCATTATTTGATCTTGTGTATTGACCACTGATACCAGCAGAGCTTCTATCCATAGTTATATTTCATCAATTCATGAAAATATAAAAAACAGACTGCTGTTCTGCTTAGAAGTTCATTTTTCGGAAAAGTTTATAAAGATAAGCGGTTGTGGAAAACCAACTACTCCTGATACCACCAATCTGTTATTTTCAAATCATTCGGGGTGAGATGTATGGGCAACAGCTGTTCAGCGCTGGCACTCCTTCCCCGGAAAATGTAAAAACGGTTCTTGAGTCATGATGGGAGGAAGGCGATCACTGGATGTTTGTTTTCTACCTCATTTGCTGGTTTGCTCTTCTGAATGTTCTTTGTCAGTTAAGTACCCGTGATCTGAGGGGCACCATCCTTTATCGGTAGTAACGTATCCTTCATCTGCCCACCTTCTTTATAAGTGACACAGAGCCATGACCCTGTGGCTGGATGTCTACACTGGTCTTTATTTGATCAATATATAGCTTCATTGAATCCTGCTTCCAAAGCTGGTTAACCGGGATTTCAATGACCTCAAATCCTGATTTTTGCAGCAGTGCGATTTTCAGCAGAGTCGAACCATTCCTGGTTTTGAAGTCACCACCCACGTAATGAGACGGTCCCTGAACTTCAATCACCATGTTGTGATCTGGCAGTA
>NZ_JAGHQV010000348.1:0-740 GCF_017744175.1 Thalassotalea sp. G20_0
GGATTAATAAAATCGAGATTAACGGGTGTGGCCGCTCACCACCGGCCTGTTTGCCATAAAGATCCAGGGATCGAACCAGCACGGCACCAAACAGCACCATCAGCCAGCTCAGATACACCCAGAGCAGAAACAGGGGCACAGCGGCAAAAGCACCGTAAATCAGCTGATAGGTAGGCGACAGTGTAATAAATAAGGTAAAGCCAGCCTTGGCCAACTCAACCAGAATGGCAACAAAAACCGCACCGACCAGCGCATGACGAACCGGCACTTTTCTGTTGGGCACAGCCGTATACAGCAGGGTAAGAACTAATGTACTGAGAACAACAGGCATAAGGCGCAGAAGCCACTGCTCTCCACCAAGAATGGCCGTGGTATGAGAAACCAGTTTGAGGGAAGCCAGATAAGAAGTGGTAAGAAAACCGGCACTCAACAGCACAGGCCCCAGGCTGAGAATGGCCCAGTACAGCAGGAAACCGGTCATGCCACGGCGCACATGCGCCACCTGCCAGATATTATTCAATGCCTTATCAATGGTTCTCAGCATCAGAAAAGAAGTGACCAGCAGGAAAGCGATACCAATACTGGTTAATTTTCTTGCCTGTTGGGAAAAATCGTTCAGATAAGACTGAACCATCTCCCCCGTAGAAGGCACAAAACTGGTAAAGATAAAGCTCTGAATGGTGTCCCCAACATCCTGAAGACTGGGCACCGCTGACAGAATACTGTAGGTGACCGTCATC
>NZ_JAGHQV010000349.1:0-739 GCF_017744175.1 Thalassotalea sp. G20_0
ATTAGGATTTGAGGTTATTGAAATCCCGGTGAACAAGATTGATAACCAGGATTCAATGAAAATAGTTATTGAGCAAATAAAGGCAAAGTTAGCCGTCCTGCCGGAGGCTCATGGCTCTGTGTCACTTGACAGCGGCGAGTGGGCGGTAGACAAGGCATATTTTACTGCCGATGATGGAGGGCAATGTTCAGATGACTGTTATTTTACCGCCGAAGAATATTTAGAAGAGCAAACAAAAAAGCCCAAGAAAAGAAAAAGGAAGAGAAAAAAGCCAGTAAAAACTGCTGCCTGCTGATGCCGTAGAATAGTCTACTTTTAAATTTTCCATGAATTAATGAAATCTAATTATGGACAGAGGCGGTGCTGGTATAAGTTGGAAATACACAACTTCAGGTAACGATTACAAACAACCAGATGTTCATGCCAGTGTTTCAAGTAGTAGGCAATACAGGCATGGCACAGTCAGAAAGGTGAATGTGCCACCGTCCTATATCCAGAAGCGTAATGAATGTCACCCTGCTTCTGACGCCTGCTCTGTTAACCATCCACCAAGACATTCAATAAAACCTGTTAATGATTTTAATGCTCTCATCACACAAGAAAAAATGGATCGGCTGGTGGGGTTATTTGCTCGTTATGGTGATCGCTATGATGGTAGAAATCATGGTCAATTTGCCTGTTCAATCAAATGGTACACATCAGGGTCAAAACGACCATTAAATCATAGTGAACAACGCCA